>CALCWL010000051.1 GCA_937906285.1 uncultured Rhodanobacter sp.
GACCACGTATTCCTCCAGCACCTTGCGCGGGCAGAGCAGGCCGGGCGGCAGGTCGAGTTCGGTGGCGAGCGTGTCGACCGACTGCTTCATCGCCGCCAGCGCCTGCTTGGCGGCGCCCTGCGGATGACCGGGGATGCGGGCGGTGGCGTCGATCTCCGCCGGGGTGACGGCGGGCGCGAGCACGTCGAACAGCTCGCTGCGTTGGGCCGAGCGCAGCGCGCGCTGGCCACGGACGCGCTGTTCCAGTTCGGCCTGCGTGGTCGGCGGTTGCTGCGCCAGGCTGAGGGCGAGGGTGTCGTCCAGCAGCCATGGGCGCGGTACGTCGAGGCGGCGGGCGCTGCGGTCGCGCCAGAGCAGCAGTCGGCGCAGGCGGGCCTGCGCTTCCGGGCGCCAGTCGGCCGCCGCGCGCAGGGCGCGCTGGGGCTGCGGATCGCTCTCGCGGTGCACGCGGCGTTTCAACCGATCGCAATCCTGCGCGTGCCAGTCGCTGCGTCCGCGCTGCTGCAGGCGCTCGGCGAGTTGTTCGTGGATGGTCTTCAGATGCACCACGTCCAGCGCGGCGTAGCTGCATTGCGAGGCGGTCAGCGGCCGGCGCATCCAGTCCGAGCGGGTTTCGCCCTTGTCCAGGTCCACGCCGACCAGCTCGGCCACCAGCGCGCGGTAGCTGACGCCCAGGCCCATGCCCACGAAGGCGGCGGCGATCTGCGTGTCGAACAGGTGCCGCGGGCCAGCCGGCAGCAGCGGCGCCAGCACTTCGAGATCCTCGCTGGCGCTGTGCATCACGGTCACCGCGTCGCCGGTACCCAGCAGCGGTTGCAGCGCGGCGCCGATCGGAAAGGCCAGCGGGTCGACAAGTGCGTGATGGCCGTTCCAGCCCAGTTGCAGCAGGGCCAGCTGCGGATGGAACGTGTCGCGGCGCATGAACTCGGTGTCGAGACCGACCGCTGCGTCCGCGGGCAGGGCGGCGAGCCAGGATTGCAATGCGTCGGGCTGGTCGATCCAGTCGGCGGCGGCGGTTTGGGACAGCGACATCGGGACTCCTTCGAGGGCGCCGGCGCGGATTGCCCTGCCGGCGGTTTGTGCCTATGGTGAACGCAGCGCCCGGGCGGGGCGGATCATCCGGCGACGAGGCGCGGCGTGCGGCGCGCGCTTCCGCCGGCATATCGGCGAGAATGGATTCACGCGTCGAACGTCGGTCAGCCGCGTACGATCTCCGCCGCCAAGGTTTTCATTGTTCAGACTCCTTGGCACGATAACAGGCCGCAACCGGGACGCCCATCCATGCCACGCAATGTCATCCTGCGCCGTCAGCGTTTCTTCGGTGGGGCGCTGGGCATGATCGTGCTGGGTGTCGCCCTGACCTATCACTTTTTCCCGCAGTGGTTCCACGTGGCGCCGGGGCAGGCCCCGCAGCGGGCGATGAACCTGGGTGGCGTGTCGCCCACCGGCAACCTGCCCCCGCAACGCGTGGCGGCGATCAACGAACTGAACGCCGGCCCGCCGCTGACGCTCGCCCCGACCGCGGTGATCGTGGCGCGCAACCGCAACAATGCCAGCCTGCCCGAGCAAAAGTCGGCCGAGTCGCCGCAGGTGAAGGAGCTGCTGGCGCGTGCCCTCAAGGCGTTCCGCGCCGGCCAGCTGGCCGGCGATCCCGAGAGTGCCGCCGCGTTGTTCATGCAGGCGCTGAAGGAACAGCCCGACAGCCGGCGCGCCGTGCAAGGCCTGTTCGACGTGCGCGCGCGGCTGGTGGCGGAGATCGACCAGGATATCGCCGTCGGCGACGTCGACGCGGCGAAGGAATTGCTCGATACCTTGCGCACCCTGCCCAATGCCGAGCAGGAGGTCGCGCAACTGGAAGGGAACCTGAAGACGCTAGCCACGGTGCGTCCGATGCTGGCCGCGGCGGCGGCGCTGCTGCAGGAAGGCAAGGCCGACCAGCCCGAGGGCGACAACGCGCTGGAGCTGTACCGCCAGGTGCAGCAGCTCGATCCGCAGAATGCGGTGGCCGAGCAGGGGATTTTCCAAGTGCAGCGCGCGGTGCTCGATCGTGCCCTGGCGGCGGTCGCGCAAAACGATTTCGCCGGCGCGGAGAAGCAATTGGCTCGCGCGCAGGCGATCCGTCCGGGCTCGCAGCAGATGCACGACGTGCAGCTGCGCATCGACGACATGCGTCGCCAGCGCGCCGCGGGCGTGCTGGCGCAGGCCCGGCTGGCACTGGACGGCGGCAACCTCGAACTGGCGACCAGGCTGGTCGCGCAGGCGCGCGCGACCGATGCCGACCTGCCCGAGCTGGCGCAGGTGGAAGAACATCTGACCAATGCGCGCCTGTACGCGAACTACAGGCCGGGTCAGGTGTTCACTGATCGCTATGTGGACCTGCCCGGCAAGGCCCCGGCGATGGTGGTGGTGCCTACCGGCACGTTCCTGATGGGTGCTGCGGCGAACAACGAGGACCGCGCCGACGCCCAGTTGCCGCAGCACCGGGTCACCCTGGCCAAGGGCTTCGCCATCGCGCGCACGGAAGTCAGCGTGGGCGAGTTCCGCGAGTTCGTTCGCGCCAGCGGCTACGTGCCCGATTCGACCCGGCTCGGCGGCGCCAGCGTGTATGACGAGCGCAGCGGCGCCCTGCGCGACGACGCCAACGCCAGCTGGCAGGATGACTATGCCGGCCGCAAGGCGGGCGACAACCTGCCGGTGGTCAACATCTCGTGGAACGATGCGGTGGCCTATGCGAAGTGGTTGAGCGAGCGCACCGGCAAGCAGTACCGGCTGCCCAGCGAGGCGGAGTTCGAATACGCGCTGCGCGGTGGTACCACCACCCAATACTGGTGGGGTGACGCGGCGCCCGATCAGAAGGTGGAGAACCTCACCGGCTCCGGCGACCGCTCCCGCAGCGGGCGTCGCTGGAGCAACGCCTTTCGCGGCTACCGCGACGGCTACTGGGGCCCGGCGCCGGTGATGAGCTTCGCCGCCAACCCGTTCGGCCTGTACGACATGGACGGCAATGTCTCCGAGTGGGTCGCCGACTGCTGGCACGACAACTACATCCGCGCGCCCGACGACGGCAGCGCCTGGATCAACCCCGGCTGCCGCGTGCACGTGCTGCGCGGCGGTTCCTGGGGCAGCTCCCCGGACCAGGTGACCTCCGCCTACCGCCAGGGCGCCGACGGCGACGTGCGAAGCGGCCGCGTGGGCTTTCGGGTGGTGCGGGAGTTGTAGGCAGAGGTGAACAGCGACTCTGGCATGCCTGCGCGAAGCTCGCTTTAGTCCGATTCATCGACATGTCTGCCTAATACGTCGATTAGTATGTTGTTATTCGACACGTCGTGGGCTAGTGTACATGCCTTCGACATGTCACCAAAACGTGTCGATTTCACCGGAACCCGTCGACATGCCCTTCGACCCCGCTCGACCGTTTGACGACCTGCCGGCGCTCCCGCCGACGGCCGATATAGAGACGCGGCCGCTGCTCAAGGCCTGCATCGAGGCACGCGCGGCGCTGGCGGAGCTCAAGAGCGTCGGCAACGCCATCCCCAACCAGGCTGTCCTCATCAACACCATCCCGTTGCTGGAAGCCCAGGCCAGCAGCGAGATCGAGAACATCGTCACCACCAGCGATGCGTTGTTCCGTTTTGCCCAGGACGAGCAGGCCGCCGATCCGGCCACCAAGGAAGCGCTGAACTACCGTGCCGCCCTGCGCGAGGGATTCGAATCGCTGGCCGAGCGCCCGCTCGGCACCGGCACTGCCGTGCGCGTGTGCAGCCGCTTGAAGAACCGCGACATGGATGTCCGCCGCGTCCCCGGTACCGCGCTCAAGAATGCCGCCACCGGCGAAGTCGTCTACACCCCGCCCCAGGGCGAGGCGCTGCTGCGCGACAAGCTGGCCAACTGGGAGCGTTTCATCCATGACGCCACGGACATCGATCCGCTGATCCGCATGGCCGTCGCGCATTACCAGTTCGAGGCCATCCATCCGTTCCTCGACGGCAACGGCCGCACGGGCCGCGTGCTCAACCTGCTGCTGCTGGTGGAGCAGGGACTGCTGGATCAACCCGTGCTGTACCTGTCCCGCCACATCCTGCGCCATCGCATCGACTACTACCGCCGGCTGCTCGCCGTCACCCGCGAGGGCGCGTGGCAGGACTGGATCGCCTTCATGCTCGACGCGGTCGCCCAGACCGCGCGCTGGACCGGCGACAAGATCCGCGCGATCCAGGCCCTGCACGCGCAGGCCACGGACTTCGTGCGCACGCACGCGCCGAAAATCTACAGCCGCGAGCTGGTCGATGCCCTGTTCGTGCAGCCGTACTGCCGCATCCAGAACCTGGTGGACGGCGGCATCGCCAAGCGCCAGACCGCCTCCGTCTACCTCAAGCAGCTGGCCGATCTGGGCATGCTGGTCGAGGTCAAGGTCGGGCGCGAAAAGCTGTTCCTGCATCCCAACTTCGTCCGCCTGCTCACCAGCGACGACCATCCCGTGCTGCCCTACGGCAACACCGCAAGCCGGAAAGACTGATTCATGACCGCCGATCACTTCACCCACCTCGACCAATTCGGCGCCGACCTGTGGAAGCTGGCCGACCAGCTACGCGCCAACTCGGGGCTGGCCTCCAACGAATACTTCATGCCCATCCTGGGCCTGCTGTTCCTGCGCCACGCCACCAACCGCTACTACGCCGCGTGCAAGGCCATCGCCGCCGATCAGGCGGCCGGCCGCATGCCCAAGCGCCCGCTGCGCGATGCCGATTTCACCCAGCGCCGCGCCATGAACCTGCCCAAGGCCGCGCGCTACGACGTGATCCTGGAACAGCCCAAGGACGGCAGCCTGGGCCACGCGCTGGTTGCCGCCATGGAAGCGGTGGAAGCGCGCTTCCCGCCGCTTGCCGGCCAGTTGCCGAAGGAATACGAGAAGTTCGACGACGACCTGCTCGAATCCATGATGCACAAGTTCGACACCGAAGCCCTAACGGGCACGACGAAGCGCCGGGAGGCCGTGGGGGGCCTCTCGGTTCCCGGTGGTGCGGGTGGTTCTTCCTCGGTCCGTGGTTTTACTTGCTGGTCTCGGGTGAGACTTTCCGATGCAGGAGGAGCCTCCTTCCTATGCTCCTAACGTGCTTAGCTGTGATGGCGAAAAATACAGATCGGGACAGATACCAGCGGAGCACGCGCCGCCCTCAGCCAACCTTTCGCCGGAAGGGGACAACCTTGGCGCCAGTCTTCAGCCCGTCCAGATAGTCCGCCCAAGCTTGCATCATCCGAGTGCGCTCCTCCAAGTACTGCGTCGCGTGTGTGTACGCTGCTCGAACCTTGTTCGGCTCAGATGCCATTGGCTTGGCTGGGTTCCCGTGGTACTCCTTGGCGTACCTCAGACATGAAAAAGCCCGCTGTTATGCGGGCTTCGGGTGTTTTACGGGTCTCGGTGGTGTTGCCTGAAACCCTCAATTGGTACCGGTGAGAGGACTCGAACCTCCACTGTGTCACCACAAGCGGATTTTGAGTCCGCCGCGTCTACCATTCCGCCACACCGGCATGCGTGAGCGGGGAAT
>CALCWL010000052.1 GCA_937906285.1 uncultured Rhodanobacter sp.
GCCAGGTACTCGACGATCGCGCCGGATTCGGCCAGCGTGAGTTCGCCGTCCGTGACGACGGGCGATTTGCCCAGCGGGTGGATCGCGCGCAGTTCCGCCGGGGCCAGCATGGTTCCGGGGTCGCGCCGATAGTGCTTGATCTCGTAGGGCAGGCCAAGCTCTTCCAGCAGCCACAGGATGCGCTGCGAGCGCGAGTTGTCGAGGTGATGGACGGTGATCATCCGCGCATCAGAACGTACCGATGCGCCGGCTGCAAGCTCAGGGTTTCAGTACCGCGATCCGCGACGGTCTCGACGCCCCGTTCGTCGAATGCCTCCACCGCCACCGCCCCTCACCGCAAGGCACGATGGCCGGATCGCCCCGTGCGGTACGAGATGTCCGCGTTCATCTGCTCGTCGTGGCCGCGGCAGTCGAGGTCGAGCGGGTGGGCCCAGCTGCTGCCGGTGGCACTGGCCGGCGTGGACGCTGCCCAAGCTGCGGCGAGGATGGCCGCGAGCGTGATCAATCGGAGCCGACAGGTGCCGCGTATCGACGAAGGCGCGCGGCAAGCATGCGCCGCCGACCCGGGGTAAGCAACGCGGAATCAGTAGATCTCGCCCACGCAGCAGCGCAGGCTGCCGCCCGCCTTCTCGATCTCGCCCAGTTCCACCGCGCCGATCGTGAAGCCGTACCCGGCCAGCGCCGCGCGCTGCGCGTCGGTGAGCGAAGCGGCGGCGCGGGCGCTCATCCATACGCGTTCGTCGGAGAGCGTGATCGCGTTGGCGGCGAATGCCTGCTTCTGCGCCGGCGTCAGCCAGATCGCGCGGTCGCCGTACGCCGAGGCGATGGCCTGCGCCGTGGCCGGGTCGCGGAAGCCGTCGGCGGCAATGATCGCGGCGCGGCCGGCCAGCAGGGCCAGCACCACGTTGGTGTGGTATTCGGATTCGGCCAGCTCGAAGGCATAGGTCAGCTGCAGCTCGAACGCCTGGTGCATGGCCTGCGCGCCGGCCATGTCGCAGCGTTCGCCGAGGCCGCAGTAGCCGACGCCGCGGGCGCGGTCGATGACCAGCGAGCCGGTCAGTTCGGCGACCAGTCCCGCGCAGCCGGACAGGTCGATCTCGTCGTAGCCCAGCACCTCGCCGAAGAACGCGCGGATGTCGTGGCGTTCGGCCTCGCGCCGGCGCACCGGATGGCGCATGCGGCCGACGATCAGCCGCCCCGGTGCGGTGGCGAACACGTTGTTGGGAAACACCGCGTCGGGCGTGGCCGGGTCGCCGGGGAAGGTGATCACCGGCACGTCCGCACGCAAGGCCTGCGCCAGCGCGCCGTGCTGGGCCAGCGCCTTGAGCGGATCGACTGCCAGGCTCATGTCCATGTAGCGGTTGTCGCGCGCCGATTCCTCCGCCAGGGTAAATTCCGCCGGAGCCACCAGGCAGGCGGCGCGCGCCGTGGCGGCGGCGCCGTCGCGCGGCGTGAGCGCGGCGAAGGCGCGCAGGAATTCGCTCGGCGAGGTGGTGATCACGCAATGGCTCCGGGCAACGGCTGGGCCGGCAGGATATCCGCTCTGCGCCAGCGCCGCGTGCCGCCGGACCGAACGCGACGTTGACGCGGCCTTGCCGCGCGAGCGGCCAGGCTAGGCCACCACTGGATCATCGAGGGGTGAGGCATGGGCCGCAACGCACCGTGTGTCCTGGTCGACGAGGACGCCATCGGCCGACTCGAGGCGCTGGTACACCAATTGCCCGCCAACGGCCACGTGGTGTTGCTGCTGCACGACGGCAGCAGCTGCGACGGCGTGGTCAGCGTGCGGCCCAGCGTGCAGGTGTTCCGCGACCCGGAGGGTCGCGAGGGCGTCAACGCCGAAGTGCAGCTGGAGCGCCCGGATGCCCCGACGTGGCACCAGCGGGTATGGCTGGACCGGGTCAGCCGCGTGGAGCACGTCGATTCGACCATGGCCAGCGAGAGCTGAACGCATCCCGTGCGGTTGCGCCGCGACGGCGGATCGTTCCAAGCTAGCCGCTGCTCTTCGCCTGGTATGTTGCCGATGAATCGCGTCCTGCTCCGCTGTGCCCCGCTGGTTTTCTGCGCCGCGCTGCTCACCGCCTGTTCGCAAGGCCCGGGTACGCCCGAGCTCACCGCGCAGCAGCAGAAAGCCGCAGCCGACGCCGCCACCGCGGCGCGCAACCTGGACACCTATCGCCAGTTGCTGAAACTGCACAACGACGAGATGGTGGTCACGATGGGCAAGGACATCGTGCAGCGCTTTCCGGAGAGCGCCGCGGCGAAGGAAGTGATGCAGACGCTGCCCGCGATCGAGAAGCGCTACAAGGAAAACAGCGAGAAGAACCGGCTTGCCGCGCTGTGGACCTACCAGGTCGCGCCGATGGCCGGCGGCACGCAATCGACGGCCAGCATCTACAGCGAGGGCGACGACGGCGAGCCGGTGCGCCTGGTGCTGCGCCGGCATACCAGCTGGGGCCAGAGTGCCTTCCTCTATGGCAGCAAGCCCGGCTTCGTGTGCCGCGGCAACTGCACCATCGCCGGCCAGGCGGACGGCAAGCCGGTGCGGATCAGGGCCTTCGCTCCCGACGGCGGGGAGCCGGCGCTGATGATCCGCGACGACAAGGCTTTCATTGCGCTGCTGGAGAAGACCGGCAAGCTGCAGCTGGACGTCACCCAGGTGGAAGGCACCAGGGATCGCCGCCTGGTCTACGAAGTCGGCGGTTTCGACCCCGCCAAATGGCAGCCGGTGGGCAAGACCGCAAAGCACTGATGGCGGCGCGGTACACGCCGGTGCCGGCTGGCGCGTTGTCCGTGATGTCTTTCCGTGGAGGATTCGCCATGTCCACCGTTCGTTCCTGCCTCGTTCTTGCGCTGGTCGCCGTGCTGTCGGCCTGCTCCAGCGTGCCCCTGGCGCAGCGCGAGCAGCAGCGCCAGGCGGCTTACGCCAGCGCGGCCGGCGCGCCGGTACGCAGTTTCCATTTCTTCACCCTGTGGTCGTGGGAGCCGCTCGGCGACCATCAGGTGGTGGTTTATACCCGACCGAGCCAGGCTTGGCTGCTGGATCTCGATGGCCCCTGCCAGAACCTGCCGTTCACGCAGGCGATCGGTCTCACGTCCAGTTCCGGCACCGTGTTCAGCCGCTTCGACAAGGTGCTGACCGGCGGGCCGTACGCGCCCTGCGTGATCTCGCAGATCCGGCCGGTCGACGTCCGGCAGCTGCGCATCGCGCAGGAGGCGCAGCGCAGGATCGAGGCCAAACCGCGCGAGGCGCCGGCGCCAACCGGACACTGAGAAAGCTTGCCGTCAGCGCACGATCGTCACCGGCACGTGCGCGCGGGCCAGCACGTTCCCGGAGACCGAACCCAGCAGCCAGCGCGCCAGTGCACCGCGTTCGGTGTGGCCGATCACGATGTGGTCCACGCCGTGCTCGTCGACCTGGCTCAGCAGCACGTCACCGGGGCTGCCGTGGGTCAGCTCGACATCCACCAACTCTGCCGAGTCGGGCACGATCGTGGCCAGCTCGGCCAGCAGCTCCTGCGCGCGCTGGGTGCCGGAGTCGGCCATCATCAGCGCGCAGGCATCGGCGCCGCCTTCGCTGACCTGCAGCACCCACACCACGCGCACGCGGCCGCCGGTGCAGCGGGCCAGTTCGACCGCGAACTGGAACGCCCGTCGCGACGCATCCGAGCCGTCGTAACCCACCAGGGAATACTTGATCATCTCGATCTCCTTGTGCTGCGACGTCCACCCTACGGCGAGCGCACGCCGCGAGGCAACCGGCAGGCCGCTGCGTGCCCGCAGATGAACGGTGGTTCATCGCCCTGCACGCAATTGTCACGCCGCGGTGCACACGATTTGCACGTCGTTGCGCAGCGCAACGAGCGGGGCGGCCGCCGTGGCCAGAGATCGGCGCCGCCTTCCATCCCCTGCATCACAAGGAGCAAAGTCCATGATCAAGTCCACCTTTGGAATGGCTGCCCTGGTGCTGGCCTGCGCCGGCGCGATGACCGTGCTGCCGGCCGGCAACGCCCATGCCGCCGACGCCAGCGTGAAATGCGACATGGTCTACAACCTGTCCGGCTGGTCCCTGCTGTACAAGCACGCCGAAGGCACCGGCAGCGTCACCTGTGACAACGGTCAGCACGCCAACGTCAAGATCGCCGTGGTCGGCGGCGGTCTCACCGCCGGCAAATACCGCATCAACAACGGCAAGGGCGAGATCAGCAACGTGCACGGCATCGCCGACATCTTCGGCGACTATGCCCAGGCCGGCGCCGAGGCCGGTGTGGTGAAGAGTTCGCAGGCGCAGGTGTTGACCAAGGGCACCGTCTCGCTGGCGCTGGCCGGTACCGGCGAGGGCGTCAACCTGGGCGTCTCGGTGGGCAAGTTCACCATCAGTCGTCCGTGATCGTTCCTGCCAGGTCAGGTAAGGCCTCGAAGGCGCCCGTCGGGCGCCTTCGTCTCTTCAGCGGCGCTACACTGCGCGGGTCGCCCCGTCTTCCACCGTGGAGAAACCGCCATGCGTCGCCTCGTCCGCCTCGCCATCCTGTCGCTGCTGTGCGCGCTGGCGGCCCCGGCAATCGCCGCCGGCCCGCAGGCGGGCCAGAGCGCGCCGGCATTTCGCCTGCAGGACCAGGCCGGCCACTGGCGCAGCCCGACCGACTACCGCGGCCACTGGCTGGTGCTGTACTTCTACCCCAAGGACTTCACCCCCGGCTGCACCACCGAGGTGTGCACTTTCCGCGACGACATCGCCAAGCTGCGCCGGGCCGGCGCCGACGTGGTCGGCGTCAGCCTGGATGAGGTCAAGTCGCACGCCGAGTTCGCCGAGAAATACCACGTGCCATTCCCGCTGCTGTCCGACGCCGAGCGCACGGTCGCCGCCACCTATGGCGTGCTCGCCTCGCGCATGGGCATGCACTACGCCCGGCGCACCACCTTCCTGATCGATCCCCAGGGCCGCATCGCCAAGGTCTACACCGACGTCGACCCGGAGAAGAACTCCGCCCAGGTGCTGGCCGACCTGGCCACGCTGAAGGCGGCATCCTGATGCCGGTGGCGATGCGCGCGGAGCCGCTGTCGCGCGGTCGCCGGTTCATGCTGTGGCGTGTGCTGATGTGGCTGTTGCTGCTGCTGGCGGCGTTCGGTTGCGTGCAGTATCTCGGCCACGCGCAACTGCTGTGGAGCCAGCGCCACGCCTACGCCGCCGACAGCGCCGCCCTGCGCACGCTGCACCGGCTGCTGGCCTGGGACATCGCCTACCTGCTGGCCGCTTTCACGCTGATCGTGCTGTGCGCCGGCTGCATCCTGCGCCAGGCCTGGGCGCGCCCCTTGATGCGCGTGGCCGCCGCGGTGCTGGCGCTGTGGATGCTGGCCAGCGGCGGCGCCATGCTGGCGCAATGGCCGCAGCTGCTGCAGGCCAGCCGCGACGCCCTGGGCCAACTGCACGACCAAGCCGCCCTGCAACAAGCCGTGCTGCACGCGCGCCGCAGCTACCTGATGGCGCTGGTGCTGAAGGGCCTCGCCGTGCCCGTGCTGCTGTGGCTGAGCTGGCGGCTGGGCACGCCGGCGGTGCGCATGCAGTTTCATGCGCGGCGCTGAGAAGTTCGGCTACGCAAAATCACGGAAGTATCTTCAGACGGACACGGCTGCTCGACAGCCGGGGGGGAAGCAATGAAGCGCTGGATGTTTGCCTTGTGTTGCATGATGTTGGCTGGCGTGGCTCTTGCGAACGGGCGCGACGAAATGCGCAACCGCGTGCAGGCGAGCATGCTGGTCACGGGCACGATCGAGGTCGCGCCGGACGGCAGCGTCGTGACATACACGGTCGATCATCCGGACAAGCTGCCACCTGTGGTGAAGGACTTGCTTGCCAGAGCCGTCCCGGCGTGGAAGTTCGAACCGGTGACGCGCGACGGCAAGGCGGTCGGAGCCAAGGCACCGATGGGGCTGCGCGTCGTGGCGAAACCGGTGGGTCATGGCGGCTACGCCTTTGCCGTGGCCAGCAGCTGGTTCGGATATTTCAATGACGAGGGCAAGCGCGAGGCCGCCGCGGGCGACTTCAGGTACAAGCATCGGTTGCCCGTCGCGTACCCTTCCGATGCGGCAAGCGCCCGCGTATCCGGCACTGTGTACGCACTGCTGAAGGTGGGGCGCGACGGTGCGGTCATCGACGCGGTGGCGGAGCAGGTGAATCTCCGCATTCGTGCCAGCGAGAGGGACATGGCGGCATGGCGGAAAAAGCTGGCTGATGCTGCCTTGCGCTCCCTGCGGCGCTACACGTTCCATGTCCCCACGGTCGGCCCGGATGCCGCCGAACCTTATTGGATGGCCCGCGTTCCCGTGGATTTCGTCCTTGATGGATTCTACGCGCCGAAAGCTGCGCGGGAAGCGGATTACGGTCAGTGGCAGCCTTACGTCCCGGGTCCGGTGCAGGAGCCGGCCTGGGCCGGCAAGCGCGGGCTGGCGGGGAGTCCGGATGCCACGCCCGAGGATGGGTCGCTGCTCGCCGACATGTCATTGCACCTGCTTACGCCGCTCGGCGGCAGCTGATCCGTTGTTCTGCGGCGCGCCAAGCGTGCCGGTGAAGGCGCTTGAGCGGCGAGGCGTTCCGTTCAGCACGGGTTGGCGGGTGGCTCGGTATCCATGCAGGTTGTCGTTTCAGGAAGATTGCCGATGCGCGTCTTGTTTTCAGCAGTGATCGCTGCCGCCGCGCTGGCGGCGGCGCCCTTGTATGCCCAGGATCTATCCGCGACCTGCCACGCCACCAGCAGTTATGACGTGACTCTGCAGTCGCAAGGCGTGCTCTTCGACCGCCCCGTGCCGGCGCCGACGCGCGTGGAGCTGCGCGACGGCAGCTTGCGCACGGACGGCGTGGCGGTAGTGTTGACGCCGTCGCAGCAGGATCGGCTGAGCGTGTTCGAGCGCGGCGTGCGGGCGCTGGCGCCGCGGGTGCGTCAGGTCGCACGGAACGGCGTGGACATGGCGATGCAGGCGCTGCGTGCCGAGGTCGAAGGGTTGGGTCTGAGCGCGGCGACCCGGGTCGAATTCGACCGGCGACTGGCCGCGCACGCGAGCGAACTGAAACAGCGCATCGCGAGCAGCCAGAGCACGCACGACTGGCAGGGCGACCTGATCCAGCAGTACGCCAACCAGGTCAGCGCCGACCTGATGCCGCTGGTTGCCGGCGATCTGGGCCAGCAGGCGATCGACGCGGCGCTGGCCGGCGACCTGCAGCGTGCTGCGGACCTGCGCGACCGCGCCGGTTCGTTGATGACCACCTTGCAGCCGCGACTGCAGCAGCGCATGCAGGCGCTGCGCCCGCAGATCGAGGCGCTGTGTCCGTCGATCCAGCGCCTGGCGCGGTTGCAGCAAGGCTTGCACGACGCGCACGGCCAACCGTTGAACCTGCTGCATGTGGACGCGACCTCCGGCGCATCGGCGGCGGCGCCGGCGGATTGAATCGCCGCGCCGGCTTGCCCGTCGCGTGTCGCCACGTGAAGATGGACGCCCTTCATCGCAGGCTTCGGGCGAGGTGCGCATGGCCGTGCAACCGCGGGACGTTCTTGATTTCTGGTTCGACCCGGCGCATGCCGCGCACTGGTTTGCGAAGGATGCCGCGTTCGACGAGCAGATCCGTCGACGCTTTGCCGTAGCGGCCGACGACGCCGCGCAGGGGCGCCTCGATGCGTGGGCCAGCAACCCCGCTGACTGGCTGGCGCTGCTGATCCTGCTCGACCAGTTTCCGCGCAATCTCCATCGCGGCGATGCGCAGGCCTGGGCGGCCGACGTCAAGGCGCAGCGCATTGCCTTGTCGGGTCTGGCCGGCGGTTTCGATCAGC
>CALCWL010000053.1 GCA_937906285.1 uncultured Rhodanobacter sp.
AGCTGCTGCAGGCCCTCCTTGTCGAGGTACTCGCTGTGCGGGTCGAGTCCGGCCAGCATGCCGGTGATGGCCGCCTTCATCAGGGTCTTGTTGTCGACCTTCTCGACGTAAGCCTGGCGCACCATCTGGTAGACGCGGCTGAAGTTGCGGATGTCCTGCAGATCCACCGGGTCGGCCGCGGCCCTGCTGCCGGCGCGGGCCGGCTCGCTGGCGCTGGCGGCGCTGGCGGGGGCGGTCTGCGCGTGACCGAGGCCGGCGGCCAGCAGCGACAGGAAGGCCACGCAGGTGGCTGCTCGACGGTGGGGATAAGGCATGCACTTGACTCCGCTCGACGGGAAGACGGCGCGCCGCAGCGCCGCCGAAGTATGGCAGGAGGTGGGACCGCCGGATCGCGCAACAATTCACCACGCCCTGCGGCAACGCCTCAGCCGTGCTTGCGCAACCAGCCGGCCGGGTCCACCGGCTTGCCGCCCTTGCGCAGCTCGAAGTACACGCCGGTGTTGACGCCGGTGACCGCGCTGGCGGTGCCGATCGCCTCGCCGGCCTCGACCTCGTCGCCGACGCCGTGCAGCAGGCTTTCGTTGTTGCCGTACATGCTCATCCAGCCGTTGCCGTGGTTGAGGATGAGCAGCATGCCGTAGCCGCGCAGGAAGCCGGCGTAGATCACCCGCCCGCGCGCCACCGCGTGCACCTCGCTGCCGGCGGCGGCCTTGATCAGCACGCCGTTGCCGAACGGGTTGACCGCACCGCTGGCCGGCCACGGCAGCTTGCCGCGGATGTCGGCCGAGCGCGACGGCGGCGGCTGGCCGCGTTGCGGGGCGGCGGCTTCGTCGATCGCCTTCTGCAGCTTGTCGAGCAGCTGGTTGAGCGACTGCGCGTTCTGTTTCATCGCGGCCAGGCGCTGGGCCTGGTCCTTGTACTTCGCGTCGGTTTCCGCCGCCAGCTTCTGCCGCGCCGCGCGCTGCGCGGCCAGCTTTTTCGCCTGCTCCTCGCGCTGGGCCCTGGTTGCCTGCAGCGCCTGCTGCTGCGTCGCGATCGAGTTTTCCAGCTCCTGCAGGCGGGCCAGGTCGCCCATCAGCTTCTCCACGCGCTGCACCCGGTCGCGCTGGAAATACTGCGAATACACCAGCGCGCGTGCGATCCGCGCCACGTCCTCGCCGCCCAGCAGCAAGCGCAAGTCCGAGCCGTGGCCCAAGGCGTAGGTAGCGCGCAGCAGGTCGGCGATCGCGGCGCGCTGGTGCTGCAGTTCACGCTGCAGAGCGTCGCGCTGCTGGCGCAGGTCGTCGAGCTGCTTTTGCCCTGCGGCCAGGGCAGCATCGGTCTCGCGCACGGCTCTGGCCGCCGCGGCCAGCGCGTTGGCCTGCTTCGCCAGCTCCGCGGTGACGTTGTCACGCTGGGCCGCGGTCCGGGCCTGCTCCGCGGCCAGCGCCTCCATCTTGCGGCGCAGGTCCGCCAGTTTCTGTTTCGCCGCGGCTTGCTCGGCGTGGGTCGCGTTCTGGCCGGCAGGCGTGGCCGGTGCGGAGTACGTCAGGCCGAGGCAGGCAACGACGAGCAGCGCGCCGGGCACGCGGCGGATCGAACGGGATGGATTGCGCATCCGTCGATTATCACCGAGCCCGCGGCGCGGGGCGAGCGTGCCGCGGGCAGTGTATGTTGGCGCGATATCCGCGGCGCCACGATGCGGCGCCGGCGCAACGTCGAGAGAGGGAGTGGTTGCATGTGCGTGATCGCGTTTGCCTGGCAGGTCCATCCGCGCTGGCGCCTGCTGCTGGCCGGCAATCGCGACGAGTTCCATGCCCGACCCAGCGCCGCGCTGGCGCGTTGGGACGACGCGCCGATCCTCGCCGGCCGCGACCTGCAGGCCGGCGGCAGCTGGCTCGGCGTGTCCGATGCGGGGCGTTGCGCGGTGGTGACCAATGTGCGCGATCCGCGCGATCCGCAGCGGGGCGCCTCGCGCGGCCTGCTGATCCGCGACTACCTGACGGGTGCGGAGGATGCCGCCGCGCATGCGCAGCACCTGTTGCGCGTGGCGGCGGACTATCGCCCGTTCAACCTGCTCACCTTCGATGCGCAGGCGGCGTTCTATCTCGGCAATCGACCGGAGCCGCAGGCGCAGGCGGTCACGCCCGGCGTGCACGGCCTCTCCAACGCCGACTTCAATACGCCGTGGCCGAAGACGCGCGCGTTGATGCAGCGCCTGCAGCGCTGGATCGACGACGGCGACGACACCGACTTCGCCGCGCTGTTCGCCGCGCTGGCCGACGAACAGCCGGCGCCGGACGAGCAGTTGCCGGATACCGGTGTCGGCCTCGAGCTGGAACGCCGGTTGTCCAGCGCCTTCATCCGCGGCGCCGATTACGGCACCCGTGCCAGCACCGTGGTGGCGATCGACCATGACGGCGCCGGCGTGATTGCGGAGCGTCGCTTCGGCCCCGAGGCGCGTTACCTGGGCGAGACCTTGCTGCGCTTCGGCAGCCTTTCGCTGGCCTGAGCCGGCAGCGTTCGCCTACGCTGCCCGGCGGCGCGGCCGGCTGGGTAGGTGGCCGGGCGGCAGGCAGGCTGGTCCCCGATTCGAGCCAGGGGGATGGGCATGCGCAAGGGATGGCTTCTGCTGGCGGCGATCATGCCGCTCGCCCAGGGGGTACGCGCAAGTTGCCCGGACTGGCCGCCCGCGCGGGCGCGACAGGAGATGCTGGCGCTGCACGATCGCCTCGACGGCTGGAACCATGCCTATCGCGTCGAGGGCGCCTCGCCGGTGGACGACGCGGTGTACGACCAGGCTTTGCAGCGGTTCGAGCAATGGCGGCGCTGCTTTCCCGCGCAGGCGCCGGCCGCGCCGCGCCATCTGGGCGATGCCGGCGGGCGGGTCACTTCGCCGGTGGCGCAGACCGGCCTGGCCAAGCTGCCCGATGCCGCGGCGCTGGCGCAGTGGATGCACGCGCGCGGTGATCAGGATCTGTGGGTGCAACCGAAGGCGGACGGCGTCGCGGTCACCTTGCTCTACGTCGATGGCCGCCTGCGTCAGGCCAGCAGCCGCGGCGACGGCTTGCACGGTTCGGACTGGACCGCGCAGGCGCAGCGCATCGCCGCGATTCCCAAGCGGCTGCCGCACGCGCCGGCGCGGGTGGTGCTGCAGGGCGAACTGGTCTGGCGCCTGCCCGGCCACGTGCAGGCCGCGGCCGGCGGCCGCAACGCGCGCTCGGCGGTAGCCGCGGCGATGGCGCGCGACGAGCTTGGCGATGCCGCCGCGCACATCGGCCTGTTCGTGTGGGACTGGCCCAGCGGCCCGCCCGACATGCCGGCGCGGCTGGCGGGCTTGCAGGCGATGGGGTTGGCGGACGCCGTGCGCTACACGCAACCGGTCGCCTCGCTGGCCGAGGTCGAACACTGGCGCGAGCAGTGGTATCGCCACGCGATGCCGTTCGCGGCGGACGGCACCGTCGTGCGCCAGGGTCATCGCCCCGCCGCGGCGAACTGGCGCGCGGCGCCGCCGGAGTGGGCGGTGGCGTGGAAGTATCCGGCCGCCTCGGCGCTGGCCGAGGTGCGCGCGGTGGAATTCGGCGTCGGTCGCAGCGGCCGCGTCACGCCGGTGCTGCAGCTGGAGCCGGTGCAACTGGACGATCATCAGGTGCAGCGCGTCAGCGTGGGTTCGCTCAAGCGCTGGCGAGAACTCGACATTCGCCCCGGCGACCAGGTCGAGGTGGTGCTCGCCGGGCTGACCATCCCGCGCCTGCAGTCGGTGGCCTGGCGCACGCAGCAGCGGGCACCTGTGACGCCGCCGGACCCGCGTGCGCACGGGCCGCTGACCTGCTGGCAGGCCACGCCGGGTTGCGAGCGACAGTTCCTCGCACGGCTGGTGTGGCTCGGTGGCCACCACGGATTGCAGCTGGAAGGATTGGGCGAGGGCACCTGGCAGGCGCTGGTCGACGCCGGCCTGGTGCGTCATCTGCTGGACTGGATGAACCTCACGCCGCAGCAACTGGCCGCCGTGCCCGGCCTCGGCGTGAACCGCGCGGCCGCGTTGGCGCGGGTATTCGCCAGTGCACGCGAGCGTCCGTTCGCGCGCTGGCTGCAGGCGCTGGGCGTGCCGGCCCGGCAGGCGAGCGGGATGGCCGACTGGTCGACGCTGGAGGCGCGCGGAGCGGACGATTGGCAGGCGCGGGAAGGCGTCGGTGCCGGCCGCGCGAACCAGCTGGTGGCGTTCTTCGATTGCGCCGAAGTTCGCGAGCAGGCCGCGCGCCTGCATGCAGCCGGCGTGCCCGGCTTCTGAAGCTCAGCTCTTCAGTTCGCCGTCGTGGTAATACCAGCGGCCGTCTTCGCGCACGAAATGGCTGAGCTCGTGCTGGCGTTGCGCGCGGCCGCCGCCGAGTCGATAGCGGGCCACGAACTCGACCGTGGCGTGGTCGGCATCGATCGCCTGCTGGCGCCGCACTTCCAGCCCCAGCCAGGTCGGCGCGGGCTGCTGTGCGGCCAGCCGCAGCGAGGCGGGGCGAGTGTCCGCGTGCCAGCTGGCCAGCAGGTAATCCTCTCGCTTGAGTACGTAGGCGCTGTAACGCGAGCGCATCAGCTGCTCGGCGGTGGCCGCGGGGGCACCGTCATGCAGCGGGCCGCAACAGGCGGTGTAGCCGGCAGGATTGCCGCAAGGGCAGGGGGTCAGCGTGTCGATCGACTTCATGCCGCCTTTGTACCTGCTTCGGCCTCGCGTTGCAGGCATTCAGCCGCGAAGCCGCTGCCACACGCGACAGTGGTTGTGCGCGGGCATGGCCACGTCGGCGAGCAGGGTGAAGCCGGCGGCCTCGGCCAGCGCGTCCACCGCACCGGCATCCCGGATGCCCATTGCTTCATGCCGCGAGCGCAGCCAGGCGTCGAAAGCGGCGTTGCTGTCGCTGGTGTAGCGCCCGTGCCGGTTGAAGGGTCCGTAGATCGCCAGCACCGCGTCGTCGGTGGCGACGCCCGGCAGCCGTGCGAACAAGAGCTGCACTTCGGGCCAGCCCATGATGTGCAGCGTGTTGGCGCTGAACACCGCGTCGAACGGTCCCGACGGCCAGTCGCCGTTGACGTCCAGCTGCAGCGGCGGCGGCGTGTTCGGCAGGGCCGCCTCGTCCAGCCACGCGCGGATACCGGGCAGGTGTTCCGCCCGGTCGGAGCATTGCCAGGCGAGATTTGGCAGGGCGGCGGCGAAATGCACCGCGTGCTGGCCGGTGCCGCTGCCGATCTCCAGCACCCGCCGGCGGCTGGCGAAATGCCGGCTCAATACGCCCAGGATCGCGTCACGGTTGCGTTCGCACGCGGGCGAGTGGGGTTTGTCCACGCCGCGGAATCGACGATCAGGCCGGGCGCCCGCGCAGCACGCGTGCCGGCAGCATCAGCAGCGCGCCGAGGAAGGCGAACACCGCACTTACGGTAATGCCGACCAGCCGCAGCGGCAGCAACAGCAACCAGACGATCGGATACAGCACCAGCGCCAGCAGCGCCAGCGGCCAGCAGAACACCAGCAACAAGAGCCAGAGCAGGAAACCCGTCATGTCGATCCTCCCGGAGGAAACGGACACGGCCACTCTAGCGCAGCAGGCCGCGCATGCGCAGATGACTACCGGCACCCATGCCGGCCGCCAGTCACGCCATCGGGTTCACGCCGATCAGCCACAGGTGCAGCCACGCCACGAAGGCCAGCCATGCCGCCACGCCGACGATCACCGTCGCCGCATCGCCTGCCAGCGTTCCCGCGGGACGGACCGTGGCCGCGCGACGGTCGCGTCGGCGCGAACTGGCAAAAAGCACGATCGCCCACAGCAGGAACGCGCCGAACAGCACCACGTCGTGCAGCATGCCGGTGGCCAGCAGGTGGCCGAACGCCCAGCTCTTTACGCCCAGCAGCATCGGATGGCCGAGCCGCGCCTTGAAATGATTGCGCGGGATGTAGGCCGCTGCGACCAGCACGAAGGCGACCAGGGTGAACAGCGCGTTGAGATGGCGCAGCGTGAGCGGCGGCACGTACAGCAGCGTGGGCTGTTGCCGCGCCAGCGCGAAACCCCACACCAGCAGCACGAAGCCGAGCAGCGACACCAGCGAGTAGAAGCCCTTCCAGCGCAGTTCGCCCCAGCGCGCCAGCTGACGGCTGCGCCAGCCGTCGGCGAACACGCGCAGCGAATGCACGCCGAGGAACAGGAGCAGGCCGAGGATCAGCAAGGGCATGGCGGGCGACTCCGGTGGCAATGACGAACATCAAGGATAGATGCGCGCGGCGCCCCGGCCCAGTGACACTCGTCAGGCGATCGCCTGCACCTGCACGGCCAGCGCCACCGCGTCTGCGTGCAGCGTCACGGCGGACGCGGACGAGGGCCGCCAGGCATCGCCGCAGCGCAGCGTACCGTCGGCGCAGTCGATCTCGCCGCGGGCGCAGTACACCAGCACCGTGGCATCGTCCGTCGCGTGCGTCCCGCTGCCTCGCCACACCGCGACGCCGCCACGCACGCGATCGCGGCGCAGCATCAGGTTGAAGTCGCGAGTCGGGCCGCCGGCGAGCATCACCTCCACCTGCGCCTCGCCGGGAAACGCGAACGGCACGAACGGCGTGGTCAGCGCATGCACGCGGCCGTCATCCAGCGTCATCGTGAACCCGGCGCCGTCGAGCAGCACGATCTGCCGGTCGATGCCGGGAAACACGGAGAACGGCGCGGCGCTGTCGACCTCGGCGATGCTCACGCGCCACAGGAAATCGTCCATGCCGGCGGTGGACGGCTGGACGGCTATTTCGCGGGTGCGGCCCAGGCCGTTCTTCCACGGCTGCAGCGGGCAGTCGGACAGGCGGACGATCATGCGGTTCTCTCGATGACGCGCTCGAACGGCGGCAATGCGCGCAGCATGCCGCTGCCGTAGCGCTTGGTGACCACGCGGCGATCCAGCAGCACGATGCGGCCGTGGTCGGTTTCGCTGCGGATGAGGCGGCCGCAGTACTGGGTGAGCAGGCGGGTGGCCTCGGGCACGCTGACCTCGATGAACGGATTGCGGCCGCGCGACTCCAGCCACTCGGCGTAGGTGGCGCCGACCGGGTCGGTGGGCACGGCGAACGGCAACTGGGTGATCACCACCGTCTCGCACAACTTGCCGGGCAGGTCGAGGCCTTCGCCGAACGAGGCCAGGCCGAACAGCGTGCTGCCCTTGCCGGCCTCGATGTCGGCGCAGTGCTCGGCGACCAGTTGCGACTTGCCGAGCGAGCCCTGCGCGCGCACCTTGCGCACCTGCGCGATCGGCAGCTTCTGCAGCACGCGATCGAGTTTTGCGCGCGAGGTGAACAGCACCAGGTTGCCGGCATCCCAGTCGAGGTGGTCCGCCAGCCAGGCGCTGATTTCCTCGGCGTGCGCCTCGCGCGCGTCGGGCAGCGTGTGCATCGCGGGCACTTCCAGGCGCGCCTGCGCGGCGAGGTCGAACGGCGAGGGCAGGCTCAGCGTCACCGCGTCGTCGGGCAGGCCCACGGCATCGGCGAAGCCGCGGAAGTTGCCGCCGGCACTGAGCGTGGCCGAGGTCATCACCACGCCGCTGGCGTTGTTCCACAGCACGTTGCGCAGCAGGCCCGCGGCGGAGACGGCCGAGGCATGGCAGACCAGTTGCTGGTCCGCGCCCAGGGTGACCCAGCGCGCCAGCGGCGGGGCGTTGTCCGGATCGTCGCTGGACCACGCGCGCCAGCAGGCGGTCTGCCGGCCGATGCGCTCCAGCGCGATGCCGAGCTCGCGCGACAAGGCCTCCTGGGTCGGTCCGCCGTCGGTCATCTCCACCACGGCGCGCCGCACCGCGGTGAGCCAGCGCTGCACCTCGCCGGTGAGCAGGTCGAGCGCGCGCGCATGCTCCACCCACGGCTCCGGCAGCTGGCCCAGCGAGCCGCGGTACATCGGTTCGGTCTCGGCCGGGTCGGGCAGCCAGGCGAGGCGGATTTCCTTCTCCAGTTCCTCCAGCGTGTTGCTCAGCTCCTGCAGTTTCTCGTCGCCCTGGTCCAGCGCGAGCTTGCCCAGGCGCTCCTTGTCGGTCAGCGAATAGGCCGCATGCACCTGCCGGCCAAGCCGGCTCAACTGGCGCACGCTGGCGGTCATGAAGACTTCGGCGGCGCCGCGGTCGATCGCCTTGCCGGGTACGTGGTGGCCCTCGTCGAAGATGTACAGCGTCTCGTCCGGGCGCGGCAGGATTACGCCGCCCCAGCTGTCGTCCTCGCCCGGCATGGTGAGGTCGGCCAGCACCAGATCCTGGTTGGCCACGATGATGTCGGCGTCGTCCACCGCGCGGCGCGCGGCGAAGAACGGGCAGTTCATGAACTGCCCGCACTTGCGTCCGGTGCAACCGCCGGCGCTGGTGGTGATCATCGGCCGCAGCAGGTCGCTGACCGGCTCCGGCGCGCTGTCCATGTCGCCGTTCCATTCGCCGCGGTCGAACGCATCGCGAAGTTTCGCCAGCGACTGCTTGTCGCGCGGTTGCGGCGGCTTGTTCCACAGCAGCAGGTCGGCCTCGAAGCCGGCCAGGCCCATTTGCGCATCGTGGATGCTGTTGGCCGCCATCAGCAGGTTGCGCGGGCACAGGTAGCGGCCGCGGCCCTTGGCCAGCGCCACCTTCGCTTCCATGTCGTTGAGCTTCAGGTACAGCGGGATGTCGCGTTGCACGAGCTGTTCCTGCAGCGCCACGGTGGCGGTGGCGATCAGCAGCTTCTTCTTCTGGCAGCGCGCCACTTCATGGCCGGCGACCAGGTAGGCCATCGACTTGCCGGTGCCGGTCGGCGCCTCGATCACCGCCACGCCGCCGGCGCTGGCCAGCGCCTTGGCGACCTCGGCGATCATGCGGCCCTGCGAGGCGCGCGCGCGAAAGCCTGGCAGGCCCGCCTTGACGCGGGCATAGGCGGCACGAATGGCGTCCTTGGTGGAGTCGGCGAGCATGCGGGGTGGCGGGTCCGTGACACGGTGCGGGGCCGGGGCGCGCCGCGTGCGTGCGCTGCCCTGCCGGCCGGCTGCCCAGTCTATCGGACATGTCAACGCGGCCGCGGCTTGCCGATGCCCCGCGGAATGTCGCACAGTGGCAGGCGCGTATGCTGGGTCGGGCCGCGGCTCGAACCTGATCCGGCGACATCCCGGCGACATCCCGGCGACAGAAAAGGGGGCACGATGGAGTCGATGTCCATCGACGACTCGCTGCAATTGAATTGGCTGACCCATCTGGTCGGCGCCCGCTCGCCGGCCGAAGTGGCCGCAGCGATCGCCGCGCTGGCGGAGGACCGGCCCGGCTGCGAGGCCGCCAGCGTGCTGTGGCGGCTGCACGACCGGGCCGGCGTCAGCAGCATGCCGCCGATGCCGGTCGCCGATGCCGATTGGCCGTGGATCGAGCAGGCCGCCGGCAGCACCGGGGCGCAGTGGCATGCGGACGGTCGGCGCGTGGCCCTGCGCCTGTGCCAGCTGCCGCAGCCCGCGGTGCTGGTGCTGCGCCTGCAGCCCGCCTCGGCAAGTCCCTCTTTCCTGGACGAGATGGCGGCGCCGCTGCGGCTGGCCCGCCTGCATCTGCAACGTGCGCTGGAATGGCTCGACCTGCAGCACTCGCACGAGCAACTGGAGCGCTCGGAGAATCTGCAGCGCGCCCTGTTCGCGATCTCCGACCTCGCCGGTTCCGAGCGCGACATGCCTACCGTGCTGCGCGGCATCCACGCCATCGTCAGCGGACTGATGTACGCGGACAACTTCTTCATCGTGCTGCACGACGCCGCGCGCGACACGGTCCGCTTCCTGTACTACGTCGACGTGGAGGATCCCGTGGCGCCCGGCGGCGGCCGCGACATGCCGGCCAGCGCGATCGAGCACACGCTGACCTGGTACGTGCTGCGCGACGGCAAGGCGCGCATGGGCGATGCCGAGGAGCTGCGTATCCAGGCGCCAGGACCGGTGACGGTGATCGGCACCGACAGCCGCGACTGGCTCGGCGTGCCGATGATGCGCGACGGCCGCCCGGGCGGTGCGCTGGTGGTGCAGAGCTACCGGCCCGAGATCGGCTACACCCCCGGCGATCTGGCCCTGCTGGAGTTCGTCGCCAGCCACATCCTGATCGCGCTGGAGCGCAAACAGGGCAAGGAGGATCTGGAACAGCGCGTGCAACTGCGCACCGCGCAACTGGCCGAGGCCAATCGCGGCCTGCAGCAGGAGATCTTCGAGCGGCAACGCGCCGAGCACCTGCAGACCGCGTTGTTCCGCATCGCCGAGCTGGCCACCGCGCGCATCGACCACGGCGAGTTCTACCGCCGCGTGCACGGCGTGGTGGGCGAACTGCTCAACGCGGAGAACTTCTACATCGCGCTGCTCTCCGACGACCGCCAGCAATTGCTGTTCCCCTATGCCGTCGACGCCAAGCTGCGCCCGCCGCCGAGCCGCCCGCTCGGCCGCGGGCTGAGCGAATACGTGCTGCGCCGGGGCACCGCGCTGCGCGCCGACAACGCCGACATCGAGGAGCTGGAGCGCAGCGGCGAAATCGTGGCCGGTCGGTCCGGCTCGCCTTCCACCTGCTGGCTCGGCGTGCCGCTGATCGTCGGGGACGAGGTGATCGGGCTGGTGACGGTGCAGAGCTACGACGCCGACGTGTCCTACGGTCCGTCGGACCAGGAGCTGCTCAGCTTCGTGGCCACCCAGGTCGCCAACAGCCTCACCCGCCGCCGCGCCGCCGAGGCGTTGCATCGTGCCTACGAGCAGCTCGAACACCGGGTGGAGGAGCGCACGCTGGCGCTGCGCAAGGAGATCATCGAACGCGAACGCGTGCAGGACCAGCTCAAGCACCAGGTGATGCACGATCCGCTGACCGGACTGCCCAATCGCAGCTATCTGCGCGACCGCATCGACCGCGTGCTGTCGACGCCGGTGTCAGGCACGCGCCCGCGCTGCGCCCTGCTGTACATGGACGTGGACCGCTTCAAGATCATCAACGACAGCCTCGGCCACCTGGCCGGCGACGAGGTGCTGCGGGAGGTCGCCACGCGGTTGTCCGGTTGCGTGCGCCATCCGGACCTGGTGGCGCGGCTGTCGGGCGACGAGTTCGCCATCCTGCTGGAATCGGTGGAGCAGCCGGCCGACGCCAACGTCGTGGCGCAGCGGGTGATGGATGCGCTGGCCGAACCGATGCCCGCCGGCGGCAAGGAGTTGCAGGTGGCCGTGAGCGTCGGCATCGCCATCGGCGACGGCCGTTACCTGACCGCCGACGAGGTGCTGCGCGATGCCGACATCGCGCTGTATCGCGCCAAGGAACTGGGCCGCAAGCGCTACCAGTTGTTCGACGAGACGCTGGCCCGCAGCGTGGTCGACGTGCTGACCCTGGAAGGCGAGCTGCGCCAGGCACTGAAGCACGGCCAGTTCGAGCCGCATTTCCAGGTCATCTGCCGCCTGGAGGATGGCGCGGTGGTCGGCTACGAGGCACTGATCCGCTGGAACCATCCGCAGCGCGGGCTGCTGTTGCCGGGCGATTTCCTCAAGATCGCCGAGGACAGCGGACTGATCGAGGCGATCGACTGGCACATGTTCGAGATCAGCTGCCAGCGCCTGCGCCGGCAGGAGCGTACCGACACCTTCATGACGCTCAACGTGTCGGCGCTGCACCTGCGCCATGACAATTTCGACGCACGCCTGATCGAGTTGCTCGAACGCACCGGCCTGCCGCCCACGCGGGTGGTGGTGGAAGTCACCGAGGGTGCCCTGCTCGACGATCCGGAGCGCGTGCGCGCCACGCTGGAGCGCCTGCGCGCCGCCGGCGTCGGCGCGGCACTGGACGATTTCGGCACCGGCTATTCGTCGCTGAGCTACCTGCACTCGCTGCCGCTGCGCATCCTGAAGATCGACCGCGCGTTCGTGAACGAGCTGGACAAGGGCGCCAACACCAGCAGCACCACCGTGGTCGCGGCGGTGCTTGCGCTGGCCCGCGCGCTGGACATCGACGTGGTCGCCGAAGGCATCGAGACGGAGATCCAGTACGCCGCGCTGCACGCGATGGGCTGCGCCATGGGGCAGGGCTACTGGATCGGACGGCCTGCGCCGTTCGAGTCCTGAACTGCGCGCCCCTATCGTGCGGCGGCGATCTGCCGCAACGCCTGCTCGAACGCCTCCGGCGGCTGACCGCCGGAGATCAGGTGCTGGCCGTTGACGATGCTGGCCGGCACCGAGTGGATGCCGCGCGACATGAAGAACTGTTCCTGCGTGCGCACCTCGTCGGCGAATTCGTCGCTTTCGAGCAACCGCCGCGCCCGTTCGCCATCCAGCCCCGCTTCGGCAGCCAGCCGCGCCAGCGTGTCGTGCGAACTCACGTCCTCGCCGTCGGTGAAATACGCGCGCAGCAGGATCTGCTTCAGCGCGAGGTGCCGCCCTTCCAGCTCGGCCCAGTGCAGCAGCCGGTGCGCGTCGAAGGTGTTGTAGACGCGGCTGCGCCGGTCCATGTTGAAGGTGAAACCCAGCGCCGTGCCGCGCTCGCGGATCGCCTCGCGATTGGCGTCGATCTGCTCGGCCGAACTGCCGTACTTGCGCATCAGGTGCTCGGTGGAATCCTCACCCTCCGCCGCCATCTGCGGATTCAGCTCGAACGGCTGGAAGTGGATTTCCGCAGAGACCTCGCCGTCGAGTTGCGTCAGCGCCTGCCGCAGCGAGGCCAGCCCGATCGCGCACCATGGGCAGGACACATCGGACACGAAGTCGATGCGCAGCGGAACGGGAGTCGCTGGCGTGGACATGGGATACCTCGCAAATCTTGGGGAGCAGCAGCGCTGCGGATCCGACCTAGATGCGGCCGGGACGCGGCACAATCAATCGTCTGCGCGAACCCGGCCCATCGCCATGTCCAGTGCCAGCGCCTCGGCTACCTTGATGCCATCCACCGCCGCGGACAGGATGCCGCCGGCGTAGCCGGCCCCTTCGCCGGCGGGATACAAGCCGCGGACATTGAGGCTCTGCAGGCTCTCGTCGCGCGTGATGCGTACCGGCGAGGAGGTGCGCGTTTCGACGCCGGTGAGGATGGCGTCGGGCATGGTGTAGCCGCGGATCTGCCGTTCGAAGGCGGGCAGCGCTTCGCGGATCGCGGCGATGGCGTAATCGGGCAGGGCGCTGTCGAGGCTGCCCAAGGTGACGCCGGGTTTATAGGAGGGCTGCACCGCGCCCCATTCGCGTGAGGCGCGACCGGCGAGGAAGTCGCCGACCAGCTGCGCCGGCGCGTTGTAGTTCCCGCCGCCGAGAGTAAAGGCGTGGCTTTCCAGTGCCCGCTGCAGCGCGATGCCGGCGAGCGGGCCTTCGCCGTACGGCGCGAAGTCGGACGGCTCGATGCCGACCACCACCGCCGCGTTCGCGTTGCGCTCGTTGCGCGAGTACTGGCTCATGCCGTTGGTGACCACGCGGCCAGGCTCGCTGGTGGCGGCGACCACGGTGCCGCCGGGGCACATGCAGAAGCTGTACACCGAGCGGCCGCGCCCGCCCTGATTTCCCTTGCCGTGATGCACCAGCTTGTAGTCGGCCGCACCGAGGACGGGATGGCCGGCCTGCGGCCCGAAGCGGGCGCGGTCGATCACCGACTGCGGGTGCTCGATGCGGAAGCCGATCGAAAACGGCTTGGCCTCCACATACACGCCGCGCGCATGCAGCATCTCGAACGTATCGCGGGCGCTGTGGCCGAGTGCCAGCACCACATGATCGGAGCGCAACTGTTCGCCGCTGGCCAGGGTGACGCCACGGATCTGCTGCTGGCCATCCGCACCCGGTTCCAGCAGCAGGTCGTCCACGCGCTGGCTGAAACGGATATCGCCGCCCAGCGACTCGATCGTCGCGCGCATGTTCTCCACCATCGAGACCAGCCGGAAGGTGCCGATGTGCGGCTTGCTGACGTAGAGGATTTCCTCCGGCGCGCCGGCCTTGACGAATTCGGTGAGCACCTTGCGGCCGTGGTGCTGCGGGTCGCGGATCTGGCTGTACAGCTTGCCGTCGGAAAAGGTGCCGGCGCCGCCTTCGCCGAACTGCACGTTGGATTCCGGGTGCAGCTCGCGCTTGCGCCACAGGTCCCAGGTGTCTTTGGTGCGCTCGCGCACTTCCTTGCCGCGATCGAGGATGATCGGGCGGAAACCCATCTGCGCCAGGATCAGTCCGGCGAACAGGCCGCAGGGGCCGAAGCCGATCACCAGCGGGCGGTGTTCGACCCGCGGCGGCGCCTGGGCCACGAAGTGGTAGCTGGTGTCCGGCGTCGGCTGCACGTGGGGATCGCCGGCGAAGCGTTGCAGCAGTTCGGCTTCGCGCGGGGTGTCGATGTCCAGCGCGTAGATCAGCATGATCGCGCCGCGTTTGCGTGCGTCGTAGCCGCGGCGGGCGATGGTGTAAGCGATCAGCTCGCCGGGTTCGAGCTCAAGCCGCCTGATGATGGCGGCAGCAAGCGCGGCCTCGCCGTGGTCGAGCGGCAGCTTGAGGTCGGTGAGTCGCAGCATGCGTGGGTTCCGGTGCGCCGATGGCGCGCGCGATTCCCGGCGCCTTCGATGGGCCGGCCATTGTCGGCGCCTTGCGCGCGGCCGACAAGGCGGCCGGCGAGCGGAAACTGACGCTGCGGGTCACTCAGGCCGCCAGCAGGGTCAGGAATTGCTCACCGGTTGCGTGCGGGTGCAGCAGGATGAAGCGCGTTTGCGCCGGGCCGGCGTGCTTGCGTGCCGCGGCGACGCAAACCTCGCCGTCGTCGGCGATGATGGCCGGAGGCGTGGCACGCTGGTCATCCCAGGGCGCGCGGCACAGTTGGCCGTGTTGCGGGCCGCCGGCGATGATGCATTCAAAAATCCTGTTCATGGAAAGTCACTCGAAGGGGAGGAGCTGTGGGGACGAGTGACGGCAAGCAGGGGACGCGCCAGCAGCGGGCAGGCAAAGGTGGTCTGCGTCACAGTTTGGGACATGCGCCGCCAGTCGCGGCTGATCGTTGTGGTTTCACCGAGTGGAGCGGCTGGGGCAGCTGCTTCCGGTGGCGAGTCCGGCCCCTACCCGGACTCGCTACCGCGGGACGGAGTTGGCCCGCTCAGGCTTCGCCGATGAAATCCTTCTTGCCGATGTCCGTGCCCGCTTCGCGCAGGATGTTGTAGGCGGTGGTGCAGTGGAAGAACAGGTTGGGGATCAGGAAGCCGAACAGGTACGCCTGGCCCTCGAAGTGCATCTCGCCGTTGCGCATCTTCAGGTGGATCGGTCGGCTCTCGCTGCCGTCGATCTGCTCGGCGGTGAAGCTCTTGACGTAATCGATCGCGCGCGCGATGCGGTCGTAGGCCTGCGGCAGGGTGGTCTCGTTGTCCTCGAAGGACTGCGGTTCGACGCCGGCGAGGCGAGCCGTGCCGCGCGTGGCCATGTCGCAGGCGATCTGGATCTGCTTGATCAGCGGCAGCATGTCCGGGATCAGCCGGACCTGCAGCAGCACTTCGCCGCTGACGTTCTTCGAGGTCGCGTGTTGCTCGCCCTTCTGCAGCACATGGGTGAGGTTGCCCAGCGCGCGGACAAAGACGGGGACGGAGGCCTGGTACATGGAAAGTGTCATGGGTTTTCTTCCTGCGGGTGAACCGCCTGCGGCGGATGGGTGGGTGTTGCGGGATGGATGGCGGACCGTGCCGGCGCGTCGCCGGGTAGCGGTTCGGCCGTGGCGTTGGCGGGGGGTTGCGGCAGGCGTCGGGTGGCCCGTGCGGCGATCACCAGGCCCGCCAGCATCAGGGCCGCCGACAGCACGAAGGCGGCGCCGGGCAGGTGCAACGGCGACCCCGGCGCGATCGACAGCGCGAACACCTGGGCGAACAGATACGGCCCGAAGATGCCGGCGAAGCTGCCCAGGCTGCTGATCGCGCCCTGCAGCCGGCCCTGCTCGGAAGGATCGACCTGCTGGGTCATGATCGACTGGATCGGCGGCATCGCCAGGCCCCACAGTGCCAGCAGCGGCACGCCGAGCAGGAACGCCCAGCCCACGTCGGCCACGCCCATCACCAGGAACGCGCCCACGCCGAACAGCATGCCCGCCAGCAGCACGCGGCGTTCGCCGAAGCGCGGCGCGAGCCTGCCGGTGAGCACCGCCTGCACGAAGCCGTCGCAGGCGCCGACCAGCATCAGCACGTAGCCGACCGCCTGCGGACCCCAGTGGTAGCGGTAATCCGCGTACAGCACGAATACCGTCTGCAGCACGTAGTGGGCGAGATAGACCAGGAACAGCACGATGGCCAGGTGGAAGACCTGCCGCTGGCGGCGCAGCAGCTTCAGCGAACCGAATGGATGCGCACTGTGCAGCTCGATGCGTGCGGTGCGGCGCTCCTTCGGCAGCGACTCGGGCAGGATGAAGCAGCCGTACAGGAAGTTGCACAGCGCCAGGCCGGCGGCTACCCAGAACGGCAGCCGCAGCGCGATGCCGCCGAGGAAGCCACCCACGCCCGGGCCGATGATGAAGCCCAGCCCGAACGCGCTGCCGAGGATGCCGAATGCGGCGGCGCGCTTTTCCTTCGGAATCACGTCGGCGACGTAGGCATTGGCGGTGCTGAAGCTGGCCGCGGTCATGCCGAGCAGCACGCGCGCGGCGAACAGCAGCCACAGCGTGGGCGCCAGCGCCAGCACCACGAAATCCACCGCCAGGCCCAGGTTGGAGATCAGGATCACCGGCCGCCGGCCGTAGCGGTCCGACAGTGCGCCCTGCACCGGCGAGAACACGAACTGCACGATGGCGAACACCGTGCTGAAGATGCCCACCCACCACGCCGCCCGGGCGATACCGCCGCCGGCCAGCTGCTCGATCAGGTGCGGCAGCACCGGGATGATGATGCCGAACGCCAGCATGTCCAGCAGCACGGTGACGTAGATGAAGGCCAGCGCGGCGCGATGGCGCGGAGCGACAGGCATCGACGGCTGGTCCATGGGCGTGGCAAAGCGGGGGGAAGGCGACGATAACCCACGCCTGCGGCGGCCGCATGTGCAACCGGTCAGGTATCCCCGTGCCGCCGGAGCGATACCATGCAACATTCTCTCGCCAGGACACGATCATGCTGCGACGCCTGCTTCCCGCCTGCCTGCTGCTCGCGCTGTCCGCCTGCTCCTCCCATCCCGACGCCGCGCAGCCGGTGTCGAAGGAAGAGCTGGCGCCCGCGCCGACGATCTCCGTGGCCGCGCCTGCCGCCGTCGAGACGGCGGCACAGGTGCAGCAGCACCTGTCCGACTACGCCACGGTGAAGCTCACGGCGGACCTGTCGGCGTTCGATGCGAAACAGAAGCAGATGATCGCCCTGCTGGTGCAGGCGGCCGACAGCATGAACGCGCTGTACTGGAAGCAATCGTGGGGCGACAAGGAAGCATTGCTGGCTAAGATCAGCGACCCGTCGGTGCGCGAATTTGCCGAGATCAACTACGGCCCGTGGGATCGCCTGGACAACGACAAGCCCTTCGTCGACGGCATCGGCCCGCGCCCGGCCGGCGCGCAGTTCTACCCGGCCGACATGACGAAGGAGCAGTTCGAGCAGTCCCCACTCAAGGACAAGACCGGGCTGTACACCCTGCTGCGCCGCGACGCGCAGGGCCAGTTGATCACCGTGCCCTACCACGAGGCGTACAAGGCCGAACTGGAGAACACCGCCGGCCTGCTGCGCCAGGCGGCGAAACTGGCACAGGACGCCGGGTTCAAGAAATACCTCACGATGCGCGCCGACGCGCTGCTGAGCGACGACTACCAGCCGAGCGACTTCGCCTGGATGGACATGAAGAGCAATCCGGTCGACATCGTGATCGGCCCGATCGAGACCTACGAGGACCAGCTGTTCGGCTACAAGGCCAGCTACGAATCCTACGTGCTGATCAAGGACCAGGCCTGGAGCGCGAAACTGGCGCGCTTCGCCAAATACCTGCCCGAACTGCAGCGCGGCTTGCCGGTGGCCGACAAATACAAGGCCGAGAAGCCCGGCTCCGACGCCGACCTCAACGCCTACTTCGCCATCTACTACGGCGGCGACGCCAACGTGGGCGCCAAGACCATCGCGATCAACCTGCCCAACGACGAGCAGGTGCAGCTGAAGAAGGGCACGCGCCGCCTGCAGCTGGAAAACGTGATGCAGGCGAAGTTCGACAAGATCATGCTGCCGATCGGCAGGGAACTGATCGCCGACGACCAGCAGAAGAACCTCACCTTCGACGCGTTCTTCCAGAACACCATGTTCCACGAGGTGGCGCACGGCCTGGGCATCAAGGAAACACTCGACGGCAAGGGCACCGTGCGCAAGGCGCTGAAGGACCAGGCCTCCAGCTTCGAGGAAGGCAAGGCCGACATCCTCGGCCTGTACATGGTGACCAGGCTGGCGGAGAAGGGCGAGCTGGACAAGTCCAAGCTGATGGACAACTACGTCACCTTCCTCGCCGGCATCCTGCGTTCGGTGCGCTTCGGTGCCAGCGACGCGCACGCCAAGGCGAACATGGTGCGCTTCAACTTCTTCCAGCAGCAGGGCGCGTTCAGTCGCGATGAAAAAACCGGCCGCTACCGCGTCGACTTCGACAAGATGACCGCGGCGATGAACGCGCTGTCGGCGAAGCTCCTGACCATCCAGGGCGACGGCGACTACGCCGCGGCGAAGCAGCTCACCGAACAGATGGGTACGGTGGGCCCGGTGTTGGCCGGCGATCTGAAGCGCCTCGACCAGGCGCACATCCCGGTCGACATCCGCTTCGAGCAGGGGCTGGACGTGTTGGGCCTCAAGCAGCCCTGACGAGTATCCGCGGGAGCGCACCCTGTGCGCGATGCTTTCCGTCACGTGACGAAAAGCATCGCGCATGACCGGGTAAAGCCAAGGCCGCGCGCAGGGCGGGCAATGCCCGTCCTACACGGCTGCATCGATCCAGTCGGCGACCGCCTGCGGGTGTTCGAGGTGGAGGTGGTGACCGCCGTCCATGTGGCTGACCGTGATGCCCGCCACGCAGGCGGCGCGGGCCTGCATCATGGCGCCGGGCAGGTAAGGCGTGGCCGGTTGCGCCAGCAGCAGCGCGGTGGGTGCGGTGATGCCGCGCAGCAGCGCGAGCACCTGCGACTCCGCCAGGCGCACGGCGCTGGGACGGGTCAGACGCGGGTCGCTGCGCCAGCGCCAGCCGCCATCGGTCTGGAGCAAGCCGCGTTCGACGATCGGCCGCGCCTGTTCGGCGGGCAGGCCACTGGCGATGCTGCGTGCGCTGATCGCCTGGGCGACGTCGCGGAACACGCGCAACGGCTTGCGGTTGTCGTCGCGCGGCGCCAGCGCGTCGCGGAAGCGCTGCAGCGTATGCGCGCCGTCGTCGCCGAGCGGGCCGAGGCCTTCGATCAGCAGCAGGCGCTCGATCCGTTCGGGCCGTGCCGCCGCGACCAGGCTGGCGATGCCGGCGCCCAGCGAGTGGCCGAGCAGCACGCAGCGGTCCAGCTGCAACGCGTCGACGGCGGCCAGCACCGCCTGCACGTGGTCGACGTAGTGGTAGCTGGCGCCGGCGGCGAGGTGGCCGGAGTGGCCGTGGCCGGGCAGGTCCAGCGCGATCACCTGCCAGCGTGCGGCCAGCTGCGGCGCCAGACGCGCGAAGCTGCCGGCGTTGTCCAGCCAGCCGTGCAGCGCCAGCAGCGGCGGCAACGCGGCATCGCCCCAGACTTGCGCCGCCAGCGTCAGCGCGGGCAGCGCGATGCGCCGCTCGACCGGCTCGGTCATGCGGCGCCTTCCGGCCAGCCGCTGAGGTGCCGGTGCACCAGCGCGGCGAGGCTGGCGACCTGTTCGGCGCCATCGTTCAGGGCGGGAATGTAACGCAGCGTTTCGCCGCCGGCGGCGGTGAAGAAGTCGCGGTTCTGCATCGCGATCTCCTCCAGCGTCTCCAGGCAGTCCACCGCGAAGCCGGGGCAGGCCACGTCGAGCTTCTTCACGCCGTCGGCGGCGAGCCGGCGCACGGTGGCGTCGGTGTACGGCTGCAACCAGCGCTCGCGTCCCACGCGCGACTGGAAGCTGACGAGCAATTCGCCGTCGCCCAACCGCAGCCGTTCGCGCAGCAGTTGCGCGGTGCGCCGGCATTGTTCCGCGTAGGGGTCGCCCAGCGCCACGTAACGCTCGGGAATGCCGTGGAACGACAGCAGCAGCTTCTCGCCGCGGCCGTGGATCGCCCACCAGCGCTCGATGCTGGCGGCCAGCGCCTCGATGTGGCCGGCGTCGTCGTGGTAGTCGTTGACCAGGCGCAACTCGGGCGGCCAGCGCAGCTGCTTGACGGCGTCGGCGACGGCATCGATCACCGAACCGGTGGAGGTGGCCGAGTATTGCGGATACAGCGGCAGCACCAGCAGCCGGCGCACGCCTTCGCGCTGCAGCCGTTCGATGGTGCGCGCCACCGACGGCTCGCCGTAGCGCATCGCCAGCGCCACCCGCAGCGTGCCGGGCTGCCGGCGATCGAATTCGGCCTGCAGCGCTGCGACCAGCGCCTCGCTGCCGTAGCGCAGCGGCGAGCCGCGTTCGTCCCAGATGCGCGCGTAGGCGTGCGCCGAGCGTTTCGGCCGCACGCGCAAAATCACCCCATGCAGGATCAGCCACCACAGCCAGCGCGGGTAGTCGATCACGCGCGGATCGCCGAGGAATTCGGCCAGGTAGGGGCGTACGGCGGCGGCGGTCGGCGCGGTCGGCGTGCCCAGATTGACCAGCAGCACGCCAGCCTGAACGGCGGCCGGCGCGCCCTCGTGGGAATGGCCGGCAAGGCCGGTATAGTGATCGGGCAAGGGCATCGTGACAGTCGTGAATGGCGCGGTCGTACTGGCCAAACCCCAGTCTGCCACAAGCACGCCGGAAGCCTACGCCCGACGAATCATCTCAAAGCCTATGGAGCTCCCATGTCCAAGACCATGCTGCCCCGACTGTTGCTGATCGGCCTTGCCCTGCTGCTGCCGTTCGCGGCAGCACACGCCGAGGACCCGCCGCTGGTGCGCGCGACCAATGCGGTGACGGTGCTCAACGAGATCATGCAGGCGCCCGACAAGGCGATCCCGCACGACCTGCTGCGCGACGCCAAGGCGATCGCGGTGATCCCCGGCATGCTCAAGGTCGGCTTCGTGTTCGGCGGCCGCCGTGGCGAGGGCCTGGTTTCGGTGAAGAGTCCCGACGGCACCTGGTCCAACCCCAGCTTCATCACCATGACCGGCGGCAGCGTGGGTTTCCAGGCCGGCGTGTCGTCCACCGACGTGGTACTGGTGTTCCGCACCCAGAAGGGCGTCGATTCGATCGTCAGCGGCAAGTTCACCCTGGGCGCCGATGCCGCCGCCGCCGCGGGCCCGGTCGGGCGCACCGCGCACGCCTCGACCGACGCGCAGCTGAAGGCGGAGATCTACTCCTATTCGCGCAGCCGCGGCCTGTTCGCCGGTGTCGCACTGGATGGCGCGGCGCTGCGCATCGACTATGATGCGAATGCCGCCGTGTATGGCGCCGGCATCACGCCGCGCCGCATCTTCGAAGGCGGCGTCAGCAACGTCCCCGCGCCGGTCGTGAAGTTCCGCGACCAGCTCGAGGAGTACACTTCGCAATAACTGACGGCGCGATTGGCGCCAGCTTTGCTCGGCTGGAATCGGCCTCGAGGTTGATCATGGGTTTGGATAGCGTCTGGCATTGGCTCATTTTCCTGGTGATCGTGCTGCTGTTGTTCGGCACCAAGAAGATCCGCAACCTCGGGCCTGACCTGGGCGAGGCCATCCGCGGCTTCAAGAAAGGCCTCAGCGGCGAAGACGAGGCGAAGAAGAAGGACGAAGAAGACGCGCGCCGCAAGGAGGCCGAGCAGTTGCGTGCCGATCCCCGGCCAGCCGATCCCGCCGCGACACAGAGTCAGCGCGACTCCAGCGAATCCCGCTAGGCGGGCGGCGGCTGGTGCGCGGCGATGATCGAGTTCAGCCTCGGCAAACTGGTTCTGCTCGCGCTGATCGCCCTGATCGTGCTCGGCCCGGAGAAATTGCCCGGTGCGGCGCGTACCGCCGGCGCGCTGATGCGCCGCGTGCGCCGCGGCTGGGACGACGTGCGCGCCGAAGTGGAGCGCGAATTGCAGGTCGAGGAGATTCGCCGCGCCGCACGCGAAGCAGCGGCACAGGCCGAGATCGCGCAGCAACAGGTCAAGGATGGCGTGGGCCAGGTGCGCGAACCGCTGGCGCAGATCGTCGGTGAAGTCGCCGCGGCCGGCGAATCGCTGAACGAACCGGCCGCCGCTTCCGCGGAGGAGCCCGCCGAACCCAGCCCGCAGGCCGAATTGCCGCTGGGCGAACCCGCGGCCGACCGATCCGAAGCCTCGACCCGCCAGGTGGCTCATGGCGACCGCTGACCCACCCGAATCCGGGCCGGATGACCTGCAGCAGGGACTGTTCTCCCACCTGCTCGAACTGCGCACGCGCCTGCTCAAGTCGCTGGCCGCACTGGTGCTGGTGTTGCTGGCGCTGGTGCCGTTCGCCAACCGGCTTTATTCGCAACTGGCTGCGCCGCTGGTGGCGCGCCTGCCCGAAGGCGCGCACCTGATCGCCACCGGCGTCACCAGCCCGTTCATCACGCCGTTGAAGCTGGCCTTCTACCTGGCGCTGTTCATCAGCATGCCGGTGATCCTGTATCAGTTGTGGGCGTTCGTCAGCCCCGGGCTGTACAAGCACGAGAAGCGCCTCGCGCGGCCGCTGCTGGTGGCGGCGATGGCGCTGTTCTACCTGGGCTGCGCGTTTGCCTATTTCCTGGTGCTGCCGGCGGCGTTCCGCTTCCTGGTGGCGGTGACGCCCAACGGCGTGGAGATGATGACCGACATCAGCCAGTACCTGGATTTCGTGATGCTGATGTTCTTCGCCTTCGGCCTGTGCTTCGAGGTGCCGGTGGCGGTGGTGGTGCTGGCCGCGATCGGCGTGGTCGACTTGGACAAGCTGCGCAACGGCCGCCGCTACGCGATCGTGGGCGCGTTCGGCGTGGCCGCGGTGATCACGCCGCCGGACATCACCTCGATGCTGATGCTGGGTATCCCGATGTGCCTGCTGTACGAGGTGGGCGTGCTGGCGGTGCGCTGGCTGCTCCCGCCGCGTTCGCCGGAACCGGACGCGAGCTGACCATCGTCAGTACAGGTCGACCGGATCGACGTCCAGCGACCAGCGCACCTTGCGCGCCAGCGGCAGCGCGCCGAACGCCAGCTGCCACGGCCGCAACACGCCGCGCAGGGTCGCGCGGCTGGTCGATTCGATCAGCAACTGGCCGCGCTGGCGACCGGCGCGCAGCGCCATCGGCGCC
>CALCWL010000054.1 GCA_937906285.1 uncultured Rhodanobacter sp.
GTGGAAGATGCCCCACACCGTGTAGCCGATGATGCCGGCGCCGTACAGCGCCCAGCCGGCCAGGCCCGCGCCGGCGCTGAACAGGCCGGCGATCAGCATGAACACCAGCTCGCCGGCGTACATGTTGCCGAACAGTCGCATCGCCAGGCTCACCGGCTTGGAGAGCAGCTCGACCACGTTGAGCAGGAAGTTGGGCAGCCACAGGAACGGGCTGGAGCCGAACGGCGCGGTGAACAGCTCGCGCATGTAGCCGCCGGCACCCTTGGCCTTGAAGCTGTAGAAGATGATCAGCACGAACACCGTCAGCGACATCGCGAAGGTCATGTTGATGTCGGCGGTCGGCACGGCGCGGAAGTGGCCGACGCCGAATTTCTCGGTGATCCACGGCAGCAGGTCCACCGGCAGCAGATCCATCGCGTTCATCAGGAACACCCAGACGAACACGGTCAGCGCCAGCGGACCCAGCACGCGACGGTCGCCGTGGAACACGTCCTTGACCTGGCCATCGACGAATTCGAGGATGATCTCGACGAAGGCCTGGCCCTTGCCCGGCACGCCGGCGGTGGCCTTGCGAGCCTTCAGCCAGAACCACAGGCAGAACAGCACACCGAGCGCCAGCGACACGGTGACCGAGTCGAGATGCACCGCCCAGAAGCCTTCCTTGCTCGCATGCGGAACAAGATGCTGCAGGTGGTGCTGGATGTATTCGGTAAGCCCGCCCGACTCGCTTGCCATGCTTCAACCCTTGAATCTGAACGCCAGCAGATAGACCGCGTAGGCAGCCACCAACCCCGTGATGGCGGCCAGTGGCGGCAACTTGAATTGGAACAGGATCACGACCAGCCCTCCGACGATCACGACCCATTTCAGGAGCATGCCCGCCAGCAGCCGACCCAGCGCCAGACCCGCGCCGCCGATGCCGCTGAACATCCGCGCCGACATCACCGCGGTGCCCAGTGCCACCACCACCGCGCCTGCCGCGGCCGACGCCGCTTCACGACGCCCCAGCGCAAGGAAGGCCCCACCCACCAGCGGAGCCACCGCGAACTGCAGCAGCACGATGCGCAAGGCGAGACGCCGACCCGAGGCCAGGTTGTTGAGCAAGTGACGTCTCCGCGCGGCCCTTGTCAGGCGGCGCCGATCCAGTCACCCGCCACGATCCGAATCCGTAAAAGTATATCAGTGCGCCGATTGCCCGGACAAGCCGCAAACCCGGCGAACTCCCGCGCTGCACGCACAGACGCGTACCTGCCTGGCACCTGCGACGATCCGCCGCAACCGCAGGATCCTGCGCACAAAAGAAGGCCGGACATCCTTGTCCGGCCTTCTCGGGGGTGTTGCAACCGTTGACCGCGCGTTTACTTGGCGGCGGCCTTCTTGCCGGCGACCGGCGCGGCCACCGCGTCGTTCGCCGCCTGGCGCTGCTCCTGCACCAGCGCGTTCAGCGACTCGGCGGTCTTCTGGGTGATCGCCAGCACTTCCTGCGACACCGCCACGGCACGCTCGGCGTTCTCGCGGCTCAGGCTGCTGCCCTTTTCCCACAGGCTGCGCAGGCCGTCGACGTCACGGGTTTCCATCACTTCGGTGACGAACTCGGCGGAGACCTTGGTCTGCTCCTCGAGCGCCTTGAGCTGCAGCTCGGCGACCTTCTCCAGGCCCTTCAGGGCCAGCGAGTGCGCCTTGAACGCGCTGTCGGTGAACTGCTTGGTGAAAGCAAAAAGCTGGTTGTTGAACTGCTGGGTCATGGCGTGCTCCTCGGGTGGAGGTGGGTTAGTGGCAGCCACTCTAGCAAGACCTCTGTTGCGTTGCAACATGAATCTGCGGAAATTGCCAGACCAGTCGGCGAATATTCAGATTAAACGCTTAGTTGCGGAGGCCATTCGGATAACGCAACGCATCAGAAATCGGACCGACTGCAGCTTGCCCCCGACGTGCAGGTCTCGTGCACCACGACCTTGTCCAGCCCCGTCAGGCATGGCTGCAGCCGCCGCCAGATCCACCGCGCGAGCATCTCGCTGGTGGGATTCTCCAACCCTTCGATGTCGTTGAGATAGTGGTGGTCGAGCTGGTCATACAGCGGCTGGAAAGCCGTCTTCAGGTCGGCAAAGTCCATCACCCAGCCCAATTGCGGATCCGGTTCGCCGGAAACGTGGATCTCGACCCGGAACGAGTGCCCGTGGAGCCGCGCGCACTTGTGACCTTCCGGCACGTGCGGCAGGCGGTGGGCTGCTTCGAGCTGAAACACCTTGAAGATGTGCATGGCGACGTCCGCGCGGATGGATACGTCGGCGGGAACAGACACGCACGACACGTTTGGTGGCTATGGGTGGACTCGAACCACCGACCCCAGCATTATGAGTGCTGTGCTCTAACCGGCTGAGCTACATAGCCATCGGGAGGCCGCCGCGGGCCGATCGCCGGCGGGGCGCGGAAGTGTAGTGGGCATGGCGCGTTCGTTCAAGTCGACAGCTTGCCGCTGCTTCGCGGGCTGTGGTTGAATCGGGGCAGGACCGCGCGGCCATTTTGCCGCCGGTTCGCGGGGCCAAGCCCCGGGAGGCGACGCATGATTGATGTAGATGGCTACCGTCCGAACGTGGGGATCGTGCTGCTCAATGCAGACGGCCAGCTGTTCTGGGCGCGCCGGGTCAATCGTGACGGCTGGCAGTTCCCGCAGGGTGGCATGCGCACCGACGAAACCCCGCTGGAGGCGATGTACCGCGAGCTGGAAGAGGAAACCGGCCTGGCGGCGCATCACGTGGAAGTGATCACCGCCACCCACGGCTGGCTGCGCTACCGGCTCCCGGAGCGCTACGTGCGCCGGCACCAGCGGCCGACCTGCATCGGGCAGAAACAGGTGTGGTTCCTGCTCAAGCTGGTCGGCGGCGAGGAGGCATTGAAGCTCGACGCCAACGAGAAGCCGGAGTTCGACATCTGGCGCTGGGTGGATTTCTGGTACCCGGCCGCGCACGTGGTGAACTTCAAGCGCGACGTGTATGCACGCGCGCTGCGCCATTTCGCGCCGCTGGTGGAGGAGTTGTTCGGCGTGGAAATCGGCACCACGCCGCCCCGTGGCGAGGCCGACGCCCCGGTCGGCGGTCCAGGCACGGGTCGCGCCGCGGCCTGAGCGGCCGAACCTCTCCGCGTGTAGCGGTTCCCTGACGAACAACAGCGGGACTGAACGCCCGACAGCTCGCGAGCCGGGTTGTTGACAATCGTTCGCATTCGCGTTCTCATACGCGCCATGTACGTTTGCCTGTGCAACGCCGTCACCGACCACGACATCCGCCGCGAGGCGGCCGATGGCGTGCAGACCTTTGCCGAATTGCAGGCCCGCACCGGGTGTTCCGACTGTTGCGGCTGCTGCGGCGACGAAGCCCGCGCCACCTTCGAGCAGGCCCGCCAGCAGGTGCTCTGCCCGCTTCCGCTCGTCGCCGCCTGAGCCGACCTCGGGCTTCGCGCCCGGCGACAAACCATTGGCATTCTCATTTCCTCCCGACCGTCGCGGAGTTTGTATAGTCCGTGGGTCCGTCGCGAGGGAGGAAAGGCCATGAAGGGTGACGCCAAGGTCATCGAGTTTCTCAACAAGGTGCTCTACAACGAGCTGACCGCGATCAACCAGTATTTCCTGCACGCCCGCATGTACAGGAACTGGGGCTACACCGAGCTGGCCGAGCACGAATACAAGGAGTCGATAGACGAGATGAAGCACGCCGATCGGCTGATCGAGCGCATCCTGTTCCTCGACGGTCTGCCCAACCTGCAGCGACTGGGCAAGCTGCGCATCGGCGAGCATCCGGTGGAAGCATTGCAAGGCGACCTGGACCTGGAACTGGCGGCCACCGTCGACCTGCGCGAAGCGATCGCCTACAGCGAAGGCATCGCCGACTACATCAGCCGTGATCTGTTCAAGCACATCCTGCACGACGAGGAAGAGCACATCGACTGGCTGGAAACCCAGTTCAACCTGATCAAGGACATCGGCGCGGAACGCTAT
>CALCWL010000055.1 GCA_937906285.1 uncultured Rhodanobacter sp.
CTACCAGAGCGGCGGCGCGTTCGGCTTCCGCGACCAGCTGCAGGATTCGATGGCCACCGTGCACGCCGCGCCCGAACTCTCCCGCGCGCAGCTGCTCTTGTGCGCGGCGCACCAGTTCCCCGAGGGCGACGTGCAGCACTGGTGGCACCCGCCGCAGGACCGCGGCGTGCGCACCACCTGCTCGGACGATTATTTGTGGCTGCCGCTGGCCGCCAGCCGCTACGTGCAGGCCACCGGCGACCGCGCCGTGCTCGACGTGCCGGTGTTCTACATCGAGGGTCGCGCCCTGCACGCCGGCGAGGAATCCTGGTACGACCTGCCGCAGCCCTCGGGCCTGTTCGAGCCGCTGTACAAGCACTGCGTGCGCGCGATCGAGCGCAGCTTCGCCCTGCGCGGCGAACGCGGCCTGCCGCTGATCGGCGGCGGCGACTGGAACGACGGCATGAACCGCGTCGGCGAAGGCGGTCGCGGCGAGAGCGTGTGGCTGGGCTTCTTCAGCTGCGAGGTGCTGCGGCGCTTCGCCGAGGTGGCGCGCGAGCGCGGCGACGCGGCGTTCGCGCAGCGTTGCGGGAACGAAGTGGCCGCGTTGCGCGACGCGCTGGAGGCGCACGCCTGGGACGGCGCCTGGTATCGCCGCGCCTGGTTCGACGACGGCACGCCGCTGGGCGCCGCCGACAATCTCGAGTGCCGCATCGACTCGATCGCGCAAAGCTGGTCGGTGCTCTCCGGCATCGGCGCGCCCGCGCGTCAGCGCCAGGCGATGGCGTCGCTGGATCGCCACCTGGTGCGCCGCGACGCCGGCCTGGTGCAACTGCTGGACCCGCCGTTCGACAAGGCCCCCATGGACCCGGGCTACATCAAGGGCTACCTGCCCGGCGTGCGCGAGAACGGCGGCCAGTACACGCACGCCGCGATCTGGGCCACGATGGCCTTCGCCGAACTCGGCGACGCCACGCGCGCGTGGGAGCTGCTGCGCATGATCAACCCGGTCGCCCACGGCACCGACGCCGGCCAGATGGACGTCTACAAGGTCGAGCCCTACGTGGTCAGCGCCGACGTCTATGCGGTTGCCCCGCACGTCGGCCGCGGCGGCTGGAGCTGGTACACCGGCTCCGCCGGCTGGATGTACCGGCTGATCGT
>CALCWL010000056.1 GCA_937906285.1 uncultured Rhodanobacter sp.
GGACAGGCCGGCCTTGGAGTCGCGGCGGGTGCGCACCCAGCCGCGCACGGTCACCTGGCTGCCGGCATCGATGCTGCCGGACAACGCCTGCTTCACACTGACCACGGCCATGGGTTGGAACTCCTGCTGCTTGCGCGCCGGTCGGCGCACTGGATGGGTGGCACGCGCGGCGCGCTGGGCCAAACCTGCATGATAATGTAGGGCTTGCCCGGGTCGCGACACCTGTGCTCCATTCCATGAGGTCGAACCTGCCAGCCATGAGTATCAGCATCACCCCCGCCGCCAACGAACGCATGCGCCACTTCCTCGCCTCGACACCCGCAGCGGCAGGCGTGCGCTTCGGGGTCAAGCGCACCGGCTGTTCGGGGTTCGCCTACGTGGTCGACCTGGCCGAGTCGATGGACGAGGGCGATCGGCTGCTGGAGGTGGACGGTGTGCCGCTGATCGTCAGCGACAAGAGCCTGGCCCTGGTCGACGGCACCGTCATCGACTTCCAGCGCCACGGGCTCAACGCCAGCTTCGTGTTCCACAACCCGAACTCCACCGGCGAGTGCGGCTGCGGCGAGAGCTTCACCGTCAGCTGATCGTTCCCGCCCGGCGCGCAGGCTTTTCAATGGCTTGCGTGGCCGTTGCGGGCCATCGTACAATTCCGCTTCTGTCCGCATCCGAAAGGGCGCGGACAGGACACTTGCCTCACCGCACCGACGGGAGGCTGCCAGGCCTCCGGGCCGCATCCACAAGGAGTCAACCCACAATGACCCTGCGTCATTACGAAGTCGTATTCATGGTCCATCCGGACCAGAGCGAGCAGGTTCCGGCCATGCTCGAGCGCTACAAGTCGCTGATCGAGGCCGATGGCGGCAAGATCCACCGCCTGGAAGACTGGGGCCGGCGCCAGCTGGCTTACCCGATCGTCAACCTGGCCAAGGCACATTACGTGCTGCTCAACATCGAAGTGAGCCAGAACGCCTTGAACGAGCTGGAGTCCGGCTTCCGTTTCAACGATGCCGTGCTGCGCCACCTGGTGATCCGTCGTGACGAGGCCGACATCGAGCCGTCCTTCATCCTGAAGTCGAAGGAAAAGGACGACGCCAAGTCCAGCCGTCGCCGCGACGACGACAACGATGGCGAGAGCCGTGGCCATGGCCACGCCGACAACGATCGCGACAGCGACGACTGATCAGGGAGCACCCACATGTCCAAGTTTTTCCGCCGCCGCAAGTTCTGCCGCTTCACTGCCGAAGACGTGAAGGAGATCGACTACAAGGATCTCAACACCCTGCGCCAGTACGTCACCGAGCGCCAGCTGGCGACCGCGATCAAGCGCGCGCGCTTCCTCTCGCTGCTGCCGTATACCGACAACCACGACGTCTGATTTTTGGACGCAGGGAATAGGGAGTAGGGATTGAGGGAACAGGAAAGGCTGGCGACACGCAGCTTTTGCTCTTCCCATTCCCTATTCCCCATTCCCGGCCTTTCGGACACCCGTCCTCTGGCTGCGTCGGGCCGCACCGGCGCTAACGAACAGGAAAGCATCATGGAACTCATTCTTCTGCAGAAAGTCCGCAATCTCGGCAACCTCGGTGACAAGGTCACCGTGAAGCCGGGTTACGGCCGCAACTACCTGCTGCCGCAGGGCAAGGCCGCGCGCGCCAATGCCGCCAACCTGGCCGCGTTCGAGCAGCGTCGCGCCGAGTACGAGGCCAAGGCCAACGCCGTACTGGCCGATGCCGAGGCGCGCAAGGCCAAGCTCGCCGACGTGTCGGTGACGATCGCGGCGCATGCCAGTGCCGAAGGCAAGTTGTTCGGTTCGGTCGGCCCGCGCGACATCGCCGAGGCTCTGGCCGCCGAGGGTCACGCCGTCCACAAGGGCGAGGTGATTCTGGGTGAAGGTCCGTTGCGCAACACCGGCGAGTTCGAGGTGGCTTTGCACCTGCATGCCGATGTGCACACCACCGTCAAGGTGATCGTGGTCAGCGACAAGTAAGTTCGCTGGTCGCTCCAACGCAAACGGGCGCCTCGGGGCGCCCGTTTGCGTTGGAGCCGGGAATAGGGAATGGGGAATAGGGAATAGGAGTGGAGCAAAGGCCTCAACGTTCTGGCCTTTCCGATTCCCTATTCCCCATTCCCGGCTTTATCCCCACCCATCCCCAACATATCCACAGAGTTGTTGTCTCGACGGTTGAGACGCCGCCGCGCATCATGGTGTCCGTGTAACTACCCGCGGAATGTCGGCGCATGACGTGCTGCCCGTGGGGCAATTTTCCGAGGCAAGTCGATGTCCTTCGTACCCGAACGCAAGTCTTCTTCGCCGGCGATCGAGGCGCTGCGGGTGCCGCCGCATTCCATCGACGCGGAGCAGGCGGTGCTGGGCGGGTTGATGCTGGCCCCCGGCGCGCTGGACAACGTGGCCGACCGGCTGGGCGAGGACGATTTCTACCGCAAGGACCACCGCCTGATCTGGCGCGCGATCAACGAGCTGGCCAACAAGGGCATGCCGTGCGACGCGGTGACCCTGGGCGACTGGTTCGAGAGCAATGGTTTGGCCGAGATGGTCGGCGGGGCCGGCTATCTGATCGAGCTGGCCAACAGCACGCCCAGCGCGGCGAACATTGCCGCCTATGCCGAGATCGTGCGCGAGAAGTCGGTGCTGCGCCAGCTGATCGACGCCGGCACCTCGATCACCGAGGACGGCTACCGGCCCGAGGGCAAGAGCGTGCACGAGGTACTGGAAAGCGCCGAGCAGCGCGTGTTC
>CALCWL010000057.1 GCA_937906285.1 uncultured Rhodanobacter sp.
AGGTGGTGCATTTCGATACCGATGCACGCCGCGGATTGCGCGGCTGGGTGCTGGGTGCATGCGCGAACTTGCCGGCCAGCGTGGCCGTGTTGTGGGCGAAGCCGGTACCGGACGGCTTCCATGCGCGCTTCTCCGCACGCAGCCGTCGTTATTGCTACCACATCCTCAATCGGCCGGTGCGCGCCGCGCTGGATGCGCGCCATGTCACCTGGGAGCGGCTGCCGCTGGACGAACAGCGCATGCACGAAGCCGCGCAATCCTTGCTGGGCGAGCACGATTTCAGCGCGTTCCGGGCGCTATCGTGCCAGGCGCCGCATCCGCGACGCTCGGTGCTGGATGTCGGCGTACGCCGCGAGGGCGAACACGTCTTGCTGGAGATCGAGGCCAATGCCTTTCTGCACCACATGGTGCGCAACATCGTGGGCTCGCTGCTGCTGGTCGGTCGCGGCGAGCGGCCGTTGGAATGGATGGCCGAACTGCTCGCCGGCCGCGACCGTCAGGTGGCCGGGCCCACGGCGCCGGCCTCGGGGCTGACCTTCATCGGCCCGCGCTACGAGGCACACTGGGGCTTGCCCGCCGAGGTCTGCCTGACGGGAGCCGACCAGTGACCCGCATCAAATGCTGTGGCATGACCCGCGTCGAGGATGCGCTGCTTGCCGCACGACTCGGCGCCGATGCGGTCGGTCTGGTATTCACCGCGCGCAGCAAGCGACAGGTGACCCTGGCGCGTGCGTGCGACATCGTTGCGGCACTGCCGCCATTCGTCGCCACGGTCGCCCTGTTCATGGACGATGCGGCGGCGCTGGTGCAGCAGGTGATCGATGAGGCCGCTCCCGCGCTGCTGCAGTTCCATGGCAACGAGGGCGACGAATGGTGCGCGCAGTTTGGCCGTCCATTCGTCAAGGCAATCGCGATGGGCGAGGGCGCTGCCGCGTTGCCGCGCCTGCGCGACTACCCGCACGCGGCCGGTCTGTTGCTGGACGGCCATGCGCCTGGCGAGGCGGGCGGCAGCGGCAAGGCGTTCGACTGGTCGTTGCTGCCCGGCAATCTGGCGCAGCCGCTGATCCTGGCCGGTGGCCTGCACGCCGGCAACGTGGGCGTTGCCGTGCGCGCGGCACGTCCGTGGGCGGTGGATGTGGCCAGCGGGGTGGAATCGGCACCGGGGATCAAGGATGCGGCGCGGCTCGAAGCCTTCATCCGCGCGGTGCGTGCGGCCGACCTGGAGCAGCCGGCATGCCGGGAGTGATCGAGGAATATCGTGGTCCCGAGCAGGCGCTCGAACTTGCGGGTCTGGTGGATCGTGCACGCCCGCTGGTCATCCGCGGCCTGTGCCGCGACTGGCCGATGGTGGCTTGGTCGCGGCAATCGGACACGGCGTTTGCGCAAGGCCTGGCGAAGCTGGACAACGGCAGCGAGGTCGATGCGCTGCTGATGCCGGCAGGCGAGGGTGGCGTGATCGGCTACAACGCGGATGTCGACGGCTTCAACTACGCGCATCACCGGATCTCGATCACCCGGGGCCTGCAGCGGCTGGCGGCCTGCAGCCGCCAGGACAACCCGCCGAGGCTGGCCATGCAGAGTGCGCTGATCGCCGACTGCCTGCCAGGTCTGCTGGACGACCATGCGATTCCCTTCATCGGGAAGGCGATCCAGCCGCGCATCTGGATCGGCAACCAGGTCACCACGCCGGCGCATT
>CALCWL010000058.1 GCA_937906285.1 uncultured Rhodanobacter sp.
CAACGGCATCTTCGAGAACGTGGGCACGGTGCAGGACGGCATCACCACCATCGCGCAGCCGCGCACGGTGCAGGACCGCGAAGGCGCGATGCCGCTGGAGGTGACCAACGGCGCGGTGCGCTTCGAGCACATCCACTTCCACTACGGCAAGCGTGGCGGCGTCATCGCCGGGCTGGATCTGGACGTGCGCGCGGGCGAGAAGATCGGCCTGGTCGGCCCGTCCGGCGCCGGCAAGTCCACCCTGGTCAACGTGCTGCTGCGGCTGTACGACCTCGAGGCCGGGCGCATCCTGATCGACGGCCAGGACATCGCACACGTCACCCAGGAAAGCCTGCGCTCGCAGATTGGCGTGGTCACCCAGGACACTTCGCTGCTGCACCGTTCGATCCGCGACAACCTGCTCTATGGCCGTCCCGACGCCAGCGAAGCGCAGATCATGGAAGCCGTGCGCAAGGCGCGCGCCGACGAGTTCATCCCGCAGCTCAGCGATGGCGAGGGCCGTCGCGGCTACGACGCGCTGGTCGGCGAGCGCGGCGTGAAACTCAGCGGCGGCCAGCGCCAGCGCATCGCGATCGCCCGCGTGCTGCTGAAGGACGCGCCGATCCTGGTGCTGGACGAAGCCACCAGCGCGCTGGATTCCGAAGCCGAGGCGGCGATCCAGGACAGCCTCGACCTGCTGATGCAGGGCAAGACGGTGATCGCGATCGCGCATCGCCTGTCCACCATCGCGCGGATGGATCGGTTGGTGGTGCTGGACAAGGGGCAGGTCGTCGAGACCGGCACCCACGCCGAGCTGATCGCGCACGAAGGCCTCTACGCGCGGCTGTGGCGGCGGCAGACCGGCGGCTTCGTGGCGGCGGAGGATGCGCCGGTCTAGCTGGCGGTTGCGGCAGACGTCCGTCGCGGGCTCAACACGCTCCGCTGCTGCAGCAGGCCGGCTTGCCTGCCGTCGCCGCGCTTTCCAGTACCTCGGCCGCGGCCGTCAGTACCTTCGCCGCGGCGGCGCCCTTGCGTTCGCTGTAGCGGCTGACCAGGTAGTCGCTGCGCCCGCGCACCAGCAGGGTGAACTTGAACAGCTCCTCCATCACGTCCACCACGCGGTCGTAGAACGGCGAGGGTTTCATCCGGCCGTCGTCGTCGAACTCCTGCCAGGCCTTGGCCACCGACGACTGGTTGGGGATGGTCAGCATCCGCATCCAGCGGCCCAGCACGCGCAAGGTGTTGACCACGTTGAACGACTGCGAGCCGCCGCAGACCTGCATCACCGCGAGCGTGCGCCCCTGCGTGGGCCGCACGCTGCCGTCTTCCAGCGGCAACCAGTCGATCTGGTTCTTGAACACGCCGGTGATCGTGCCGTGCCGCTCGGGGCTGACCCACACCTGGCCCTCGGACCACAGCGACAGCGCGCGCAGTTCCTGCACCTTGGGGTGGCCGGCCGGCACGCTGTCCAGCAGCGGCAGTTCGTGCGGGTCGAACACCCGCGTCTCGGCGCCGAAGTGGCGCAGGATGCGCTCGGCTTCCAGCGCCAGCTTGCGGCTGAACGACTGCGGGCGCAGCGAGCCGTACAGGATCAGGATGCGCGGCGGGTGGCCGGCGTCGGCCGGCAACGCCAGCTTGGCCAGGCTGGGGGTATCCAGCACGTCGGCGGCGACATGGGGCAGATCCGGGATCACGGCAGTTCCTGTTGCATTGGTTTGATAATTCTATAATCATGGAAATATAGAAGCCAACCCGGAATCGCCGCCCATGCACCCGTGTCGTGTCCTGTTCATCTGCACCGGCAATTCGGCCCGCAGCATCCTGTCCGAGGCCACCCTCAATCACCTGGGCGCAGGGCGCTTCGCGGCGTTCAGCGCCGGCAGCCAGCCGACCGGACGCGTCAATCCCCACGCGATCGAGCAACTCCAGGCCCACGGTATTGCCACCGAAGGACTCAGCAGCAAGTCGTGGGACCGCTTCACAGAAGCGGGCGCGCCGCCGCTGGACATCGTGATCACCGTTTGCGACAACGCCGCCAGCGAGACCTGCCCGGTGCTGTTCGGCGATTTCGTGAAAAGCCATTGGGGCCTGCCCGATCCGGCTGCTGCCCGGGACGCGGACGCCGCCGCGGCGTTCCGGCGTGCGCACGCGCTGATCGTGCGGCGGATCACCGCGCTGCTGCAGCTGCCGGTGGAAACGATGGGCCGCGGCGAGCTGAAACAGGTGCTCGACCGCATCGGCAGCATGACTGACGAGGAAGCCGGCGGATGAACCAGCCATCCGCCGCACTCACCGCCGGCGCGGTTTCTCCGGACGGCGCCCGCATCGGCTTCTTCGAGCGCTGGCTCAGTCTCTGGGTACTGTTGTGCATCGTCACCGGCACGCTGCTGGGCCACCTGTTGCCTGGCAGTTTCGCGGCGCTGGGCGGCATGCAGCTGGCTCAGGTGAACCTGCCGGTCGCCGTGCTGATCTGGCTGATGATCATCCCGATGCTGCTGAAGATCGACTTCGGCGCGCTGGGCGGCGTGCGCCGGCAGTGGAAGGGCATCGGCGTCACGCTGTTCGTCAACTGGGCGGTGAAGCCGTTCTCGATGGCGCTGCTGGGGTGGATCTTCATCCGTCACCTGTTCGCCGGCCAGCTGCCGGCCGCGCAGCTCGACTCCTACATCGCCGGCCTGATCCTGCTGGCCGCCGCGCCGTGCACGGCGATGGTGTTCGTGTGGAGCAACCTGTGCCGCGGCGAGCCGGCGTTCACGCTGAGCCAGGTCGCGCTGAACGACGCCATCATGGTGGTGGCGTTCGCGCCGATCGTGGCGCTGCTGCTGGGCATCTCCTCGATCACGGTGCCGTGGAACACGCTGTTGCTGTCGGTACTTCTGTACATCGTGGTGCCGGTGACGCTCAGCATGCTGCTGCGGCGCCAGCTGCTGGCGCACGGCGGCGAGGCGCGCTTGCAGAAACTGTTGCAGCGGCTGGGGCCGGTGTCGCTGGGCGCGTTGCTGGCCACCTTGGTGCTGCTGTTCGGTTTCCAGGGCCGGCAGATCCTCGCGCAGCCGGCGATCATCGCGTTGCTGGCGGTGCCGATCCTGATCCAGGTGTATTTCAACGCCGGCCTGGCCTACTGGCTCAATCGCCGCTTCGGCGTGCCGCACTGCGTGGCCGGCCCGTCGGCGCTGATCGGCGCCAGCAACTTCTTCGAGCTGGCCGTGGCCACCGCGGTGGGCCTGTTCGGCGTGCATTCCGGCGCGGCGCTGGCGACCGTGGTGGGCGTGCTGATCGAGGTGCCGGTGATGCTTTCGGTGGTGCGCATCGTCAACCGCAGCAAACGCTGGTATGAATCGGCCCGGGAGTAGCGCCATGCAGAACAGGCAAGCCATCACGATACTTGCCGCGCTCGCGCAGGAGTCGCGGCTGGCGGTCTATCGGCTGCTGATCGAACATGCGCCGGAAGGACTGGCCGCCAGCGCGATCGCGGAGAAGCTGGGCCTGGCCAACGCCACGCTGTCCTTCCACCTGAAGGAGCTGTCGCATGCGGGCCTGGTGAGCAGCCGGCAGAGCGGGCGTTTCATCTACTACGCGCCGGTGATCGAGACGATGGACGAGCTGGTCGGTTACCTGACCGATCACTGCTGCAGCCAGTCCGCCGGCACCTGCGTACCGGCCGCTGCCAGCTGCGCTCCGGGCAAGCGGAAGTCCACCGCCCGGCGCCGGTCGAGCTCCGCCTGAGCGCGGATCAGTCCAGCAGGTCCAGCGCGACCAGTCCGTGCTCACGGCAATGGCGCTGGTATTCCGCTCGCTGGGTGCCGGCCGAGGCGCGGGCGGTCACCGCGCCGCCGGGGCCGAGGAACTCGACCGTGCCCATCACGATCACCAGCGCCAGCATCGGCTCGTCGCCGACGATCTTCCACCAGTCGGTGTTGCCGGGCGGCTCGTAGACGTAGTCGCCCGGGCCGATCAGCTCGCCGGTGCACAGCTTGCGCGTGCCGCTGAGGTTGTACGCGTGGATCTCGCCGGTATGCCGATGCAGCGGCATCACCGTGCCCGGCTCCATGCGCAGCAGCTCGACGAAACCGCGGTCGTCGACGAAGAAGCGCAACGGGCTGGACGACTTGCCGGGCGTGGAGGAGGGCACCCAGTGGCGCGCGGCGGCAGTGCTGAAGCGGGCGGGCAGGTAGTCGTGCAGGCGGGTGGAGGGCGTGGTCATGGGCGCGGCTCAGGCGGCGATGGCGGAGAGGTAGAGTTCGAACGAGGCGTCGACCGCGGCGCGGCCGCCGCCGATGATGTTGCGGCCCCAGGTGAAGCCGTAGACATCCTCGAACGCGTAGCCGGCCAGGCGCGAGCGCATGCCGCGCACCGCGTCGGGCGGCATCGGCGTGAAGTTGGGATAGCTGCGCATGAACGAAACGTGGCGACGGTTGCTGACCACGTGCGGGGCGTCACCGGAGAACAGTGCGCCGCCGGGCCGCGGCCCGTCCTTCCAGTGCAGCACCGTGCTGCCGGGGAAGTGGCCGCCGCTGTTGATGAGGGTCACCGCGTCGGACAGGCGGTACGCATCGCCGCGCCAGAACTGCACGTTCGGCGAGGGCCGGCGTACCCAGTCGCGGTCCGCCTCGTGCAGCAGGATCGGCACGTTGCCGAGCGCCTCGCTCCACTCCAGCATCGAAGCGTAGAAATGCGGATGCGAGATCGCGATCAGGTCCACGCCGCCGCGCGCCTGCAGCGCGGCGACCGCCTCGTCGGTGACCAGGCTCAAGGCCTCCCACAGAATGTTGCCCGCGTCGGTGGGCAGGTACAGCGCGCGCTGGTTGATCGCGAACCCGGGCGCCAGGCCGATGCCCAGCACGCCGGCTTCGTCCTGCAGGCGCAGCGCGTAGCTGGCTTTCAGCGCCTCGTGCGTCGTCCACGTCTGGCCGTGCGCGCCGACGTACTGGCGCTCGTCCTCGCACACGGCGCAATGCGCGGGAGTGTTCGGGTACTGCGTGCCGCAGGTTTCGCAGATGGCTTTGGTCATGGTCTGGCCTCGCTTGGGGCGGGCGGTGCCCGCCATGCGGTGCAGACTCTAGGCATAATCTGGACCCTTGATTGATCCATTCGTGAGAGATTTGATGGAACCAGTTTTTCCGTTCCCCGTGCTGTTGCCGCGCGGCGCCGGCTCGCTTGCACAGGCGCTGCACCAGCAGTTGCGCGCCGCGATCCTCGATGGCCGCCTGCCGCCGCACGCTGCACTGCCCGCCACGCGCAAGGTGGCCGAGGCCCTGGGGGTGGCGCGCAATACGGTGGTCGCCGCCTACGACCTGCTGATTGCCGAGGGCTACCTGGTGCCGCGCCAGGGCGCCCGGCCGCAGGTCGCCGAATTCGCGCGGCGCCGGTCGAAGCCGGCGCGTGCCGGCGTGGACGAATCGCGTTTTGCGCCGGCGTGGCGCACGCCGTTCCTGCAGCCGTCGCCGGCGCGCAGCCTGCCCGAGCGCAACTTCCGCCTCGGCATTCCCGACCATCGCCATTTCCCGCACGACGTCTGGCGCCGGCTGATGGCGCAGGCGCTGCGCAGAAGCTCGCGCGAACCGTTCGCCTACGCGCCATCGCAAGGCATTCCCGCGCTGCGCGAGGCGATCGCGCAGCACGTCGCGTTTGCCCGCGCCGTGGCCTGCAGCGCCGACGACGTGATCGTCACCTCCGGCGCGCAACAGGCGTTCGACCTGATCGCCCGCCTGCTGGTCACGCCGGGACAGACGAAGGTGGCAGTGGAGGAGCCGGGCTACCCGCCGGTGCGCGCCGCGTTTGCCGCCGCCGGCGCGCAACTGGTGCCGCTGCCGGTCGACGACGAAGGCCTGTGCGTCGAGCGCCTGCCCGAGGACGTGCGCATCATCAGCGTCACGCCTTCGCACCAGTCGCCCACCGGCGTGGCGATGTCGCTGCGTCGCCGCGCTGACTTGCTCGACTTCGCGCGCCGCCACCGCGCGGTGATCGTGGAGGACGATTACGACGGCGAGTTCCTCTTCGGCGGCCGCCCGCTGGATGCCTTGCAGACGCTGGATGGCGACGCGCTGGTGTTCTACGTCGGTACCTTCTCCAAGAGCATGTTCCCCTCGCTGCGCAAGGGCTTCGTGGTGGCGCCGGCGTGGGCGCGCAGCGGGCTGGTCACGGTCAGGCACTGCGTCGACTCGCATTGCGACGACATCACCCAGGCCGCCCTGGCCGCCTTCATCCGCGATGGCCACCTCGCGCGGCACGTGCGCCACATGCGGCCGATCTATGCCGAACGGCGCGCAGCCTTGCTCGACGGGCTGCAGCACGTGCTCGGCCGCTGGCTGCAACCGATTCCGTCCGAAGCCGGCTTGCATCTCGCTGCGCGATTTCGCGACCCCGCACACGCCGCGCGGCTCATGCCGATCATTCTGCGCCATGCCGCCGGCGCGGAATCCATCGCCAGCTACGCGATGACGCGCACGATCGAGCCGGCGGTGACGTTCGGCTACGGCGTGATCGATCCGCACGCCATCGCCAAGGCCTTCGCGCAGCTGCGCCGCGCGTTGGCCTGAAACGCTTGCGGCCGCCCGGGCGCGCATGCATCATCGCGCGGCACGAGTCGGCGGCCAGCGGTGGCCGCCTCCTCGCGACAGGTCGGCGGGGGCGGGGAATGGGAATGAGAAGACGGATGTGGGCAGTGGTGGCTGCCGCGCTGCTCGGCGGTTGCGCCACGGGATATCACTCCGACAAGGGGGTGATCCGCGGTTACACCGGCGGTTACTGGGAGCAGCCCGGCCCCGGCGAACTGCTCAAGGTGGGTTTCTCCGGCAACGGTTACATCGACCGCGACACCACCCACGCTTATCTGATGTACCGCTGCGCCGAGCTGGCGCTGCAGCGGCACAAACGGTATTTCCGCCTGTACGAATCGCTGCCGGATGCCATCCGCGATCGCCCCACCATGGACCTCACCGTAGGCCGGGTGGCGGGTGCCATGGGCGACTGGGTGTTCGTGCTGTTCGACCAGGATTACTCCGCCGGCGACCTCGATGCGGACGGGGTCGAGAAGCGCTACGCCTCTTACATCCATGCGCAAGGAGGCCAACGATGAGTGCCGGTCGCGTCACCCGCCGGCTGCTGCCCGCCGTGGCCGCTGCCGTTCTCGGCGGTTGCGCGGGGCTGCCGATGTACCAGCCGGCGGCCGGCCAGCCGCTGGCCACGATCAAGCTGTCGCCGAATCTGGCGAGCCAGGCGATGCCGCTGAGTTTCTGTGATGGTCGCCGGTGCTACGACCTCAAGAGCAGCCACGGCGAGCTGCAGGTGCCGACGGGCGAGCGCCTGATGCTGTTCAAGGTGCTGGTGGCCAGCGGCTACCAGCGCATGTATTCGTGTTCGCCCGACCTGACCTTCGTGCCCTATCCGGGCGTGGTCTATTACGCGGACTTCGCCTTGCGCGCGGAGCACTGCGTGCTGGGCCTGTATCGCGATGCGCCGGCGAGCCGCGTGGGCATCCTGTTCGAGCCGACCGTGCGTGCGGTGCCGCACAAGCACGCCGGCTGAACCATTGGCGGCAGCGGCCGTGTACGCGCCGCGCGGGCAGGCGATACTGGCTGCCCCTGTCGACTGGAACCGCACCATGACCTCACGCGTGATCCTCGCCGCTCTGCTTGCCGCGTTGGCCATGCCGGCGCCGGCCCGGGCCGATGCCGTCTCCGAACTGCGCGCCACCTTGGGCAAGCTGCAGCCGGCGCAGCCACTGCTGGCCACGGCGCGCGTCAGCAGCACGGTGAAGAAGGAGGACGGCAAGACCGAGCGCGCGCAGTTGCAGCTGAGCGTGCGCAGCGGCACCGATGGCCTGGAGCTGCATTTTTCGCCGGAGCTGCTGCAACGCGCCGCGGCTGAGGCGGCGGTGAACGCGAAGAACAAGGATGCGCCGACGCCGGTGCAGGACCTGCTCGGCCAGTTGAGTCCGGTCAACGTGCAGCCGATGGTGAATTACGCGCCGGTGCTGCTGCGCCAGCTCGACGGCGCGACCCTGGCCAGCCAGCGCGACGATACCCGCAACGGCAAGCCGGCGCGCCTGCTGGTGTTCGACGTGCCGATGCCGCCGTCGGCGAACAAGGAGATGTCGGTCAAGCAGTACGTCGGCCAGCTCAGCGTGTGGCTGGGCGCCGACGGCGTGCCGGTGGCGGTGCGCAACATGCTGGCGATCAAGGGGCGCAAGCTGCTCATCAGCATCGAGTTCGGCACCACCACCGACTACGCGTTGCAGCAGGTCGGCACGCGTCTGTTGGCGGTGTCGCGGCGCACCGAGGAAAACCACTCGGTGTTCGGCCACGATGGCAGCAGCGTGACCGAGGCGGCCCTGACCCCGGTGGCGGCTTCGGTGCATTGACGGGACAACGAGCAGGGTTGCCCGGCGCGCCAGCATCCGGGGCTCGGCTCGCGCCTCGTCGCCGTCTGCGGCATAGTTCCCCGCGGGGGTGTTCATGCAACCGACCGGGCAGGGCGACGACGACCAGACGTTTCACCGGCATGCCACCGTCGGGCGTGCGGCGCTGATGGGACCGGCCGGTGCGCCACGGGTCCCCGCCGCGGGTTCTGCGCAGCGCCCCCGCCGCTGCGGCGTGGTCGCCGCCAGCCCATTCCCGAAGCTCGCGAAAACCGCTCCGGGTCCGGACGTCCAAACGATGCCGGGTGGCGCGGAAGCGTGGACTGCGACCTGGTATCCAGACTGCAACCGCTGCAGGCGGCACGCTGGTCGAGCGCGAGTCGGGCTTCGGCCCGGGTTCGCGTTGCCGGTGGCCAGTGCAGCCGATGCATCAGTTTTCGTGGCGTCGCCGAAAAAGACGGCGCCCGATCGAGGCCGGCAGCAATCCAGCGCGCGGCCAGGCAATGGCGAACCGCCGCAATACCCACCTGTACAGGAGATGGAAGATGAACACCCGTTTTGAACGTTCCGGCCCGCTCACCGAACTGACCAGCTATCCCCAATGGGCGCAGGACATGGTGGCCGATTGCGAAGCCGCCAAGCAGGGCGTCGTGCGGCACGAGATGTGGGATCTGATGAGGGAGGCTTCGCTCAGCCACACGGCGACGCGTCACTTCATGGTCGGCATCTGGCCGGTGATCGAGCGTTTCCCGGCATACATGGCGCTGAGCCTGCTCAAGACCCGTTTCGGCCGCAGTCCCGGCGACAACCTGGCCCGGCGCTGGCTGGTGCGCAACATCCGCGTGGAGCAGAACCATGCCGAATACTGGCTCAACTGGGCCGAAGGCGCGGGAGTCGCGCGCGAGGACGTGCTCAATGGCCGCGCGCCGCACGGCACCGGCACGCTGGCGGACTGGTGCGAGGAGATCTGCGCCAGCGGTTCGCTGGCGGCGAGCATCGCGGCCACCAACTATGCCGTCGAGGGGGCCACCGGCGAGTGGTCGCAGCGGGTATACGAAAGCAAGGCCTATGCCGAGAGCTTCGCGCCGAAGGAACGTGCCGGCAGTTTGCGTTGGCTTCAACTTCACGCTGCCTATGACGATACCCATCCGTGGGAGGCACTGGAGATCGTCTGCACGCTGATGGGGACGACCCCGGCCACCCACGACGTGGAACATATTGCCAGTTGCATCAAGCGCAGCTATGTAAGCATGCGCATCAGCATGGATCATTGCATCGACGCGCGTTACGAGCTGGAGGCCCTGAGGGAAGCCGCCGCCTGAGGCACCGAGCTGCAACAACCCGAGGAGCACGCAGTGGGTCAGACGGCACCAGTCATGGTAGAAGAGGCATGATGCGCACTTCTCGAACCACCTTGCAAAAGCCATTGTCGCGGCGTTTGATGCCGCTGGCGTATGCGCTGATCGCGATGGTGGGGCTGATGCTGGCCCTGACCTGGGGCGCGTTGCAGATCCAGATCACTCTCGCCGGTTTCCTCAACGGCGAGAGTCTGTGGTCCAAGGCGCAGAAGCAGTCGGTGATCGACCTGGAAGCCTATGCGATCAGCGGCGACGCCGCGGACCTGGCCGGCTTCAGGCAACACTATGCGGTGGTGCTTTCCGATCGCTGGGCCCGCGACGCGATCGCGTCGGGCCAGTTCGACCACGACAAGGTCGCCCAGGCGTTCGCCCGCGGCAGCGTGATCCCCGATGCCATCCCCGGGATGATCTTCATCCTTCAGCATTTTTCGTCGGCGCCACACATCAGTGAGGCTTTGCGCGCCTGGTATTCGGTTGACGATGCCATTGCCGAGCTGGACGAGATTGCCGGCGAGTTGCAACGCGCCTACGCGGCCGGTGGCCTGCCGCCGGCCGAACAGCTCCGCCAACGCAGTCGCATCCACGATTTGAACCGCTTCATCGAGCCGCGCACCAACATCTTTTCGGTCGAGGTGGCGCGTGGCGCCTCATGGGTCGGCAAGCTGCTTTTCGGTGGCGTGGTCGCGGTCACCCTGATTGCCGTACTGCTCTGGCTGGGCATGGCGCGGCGCATCCTGGAAAGCATTCGCGGCAGCGAGGAGCGCTACCGGCTGTTGTTCGACAGCGCGGCCGATGCGATCGTGATGATCGACGAAGGCAGCGGGCGCATCCTCGACGTGAACCGCACGGCGGCGGCATGGACCGGGCGCAGCGCGAAGGAGCTGATCGGCGACCGCTACGTGCACCTGTTCCTGCAGCCGCTGGCCGGCCAGCAGGCGGGGCGCGCCGCCACCAATGCACTGTTGGCCGCCGACGGCAGCACCCGCCCGGTGGAAACGCAGACCAGCGTCGCCAGCTGGGGCGCACTGCCGGTATGCCAGGCGATCATCCGCGACATCTCCGAGCGGGTGGCGATGGAACAGGAGCGCCGGGTGGCGGCCGAGGCGCTGGCCAGCATCGCCGAAGGTGTGGTCATCGTCGATGCGCATCAGCGGATCACCTCGACCAATGCGGCGCACACCGAACTGACCGGCTTCAGCAGCCTGGCGCTGCAGGGCCGGCGGCTGGGCGACACGCGCCGCCTGCCTGACGGACGCGCGCTGCCGAAAGCCATCTGGGACGAGGTGGCCGCAGGCGGCAACTGGATCGGTGAGGTGCTGAGCACCCGCGCCGACGGCACGACCTATCCCGAACACCTGAGCCTCAGCGCGATTCGCAACGTCGACGGCCACGTGACGTACTACGTGGCGGTGTGCACCGACATCCACGAGGCCAAGGCCAACCAGCGCCGGCTGGAGCACCTGGCCCGGCACGATCCGCTCACCGGCCTGGTCAATCGCGCCGAGTTCGAACGCTATTGCACCGAGGCGATTGCCCTGGCCGAACGCGAGCGTCTGGCGGTCGTGGTGCTGTTCATCGACCTGGACGCGTTCAAGATCGTCAACGACAGCTACAGCCACGCGATCGGCGACCGCTTGCTGGTGAAGGTGGGTGAGCGCATCAGCCGGCAGCTCTCCGACGGCGACGTGGCCGGGCGCATCGGCGGCGACGAGTTCACCGTGCTGCTGCCGCGGCTGAGCCTGCGCGAGGATGCGCGGGCGATCGTCAACCGGTTGCTGGCGACGCTGTCCGAACCGCTGGTGCTGGACGATTACGAGGTCGTGCTCACCGCCAGCATCGGCGTGGCCGGCTATCCGCTGGACGGCAACGACGCGGCCACCCTGATCGCCAACGCCGACGCGGCGATGTATGCGGCCAAGACCGAGGAGCGCAACGCGTTCCGTTTCTACACGCCGATGATGCACGCTGACAACCGGCGCCGCCTGCAGCTGGCCACCGAACTGCGTCAGGCGCTGAGCCGCGGCGAGTTCCGCCTGGTGTTCCAGCCCAGCATCGAACTGGGCAGCGGGCGCATCGTGGCGGTGGAGGCGCTGCTGCGCTGGCAGCATCCGGAGCGCGGCGAGGTGCTGCCGGGCGAGTTCATCCCGGTGGCGGAGAACCTGGGCCTGATCCGGCGCATCGACGAATGGGTGCTGCAGGCCACCTGCGCCCAGATCCAGGCCTGGGACCTGGCCGGCGTGCCGCCGATCCGCGTGGCGGTGAACATTTCCGCACGCTGGTTCGGCCATCCGTCCTTCGTCGACGGGGTCAGCCGCACCTTGCAGTCGCGCCGCGTGTCGCCGCACCGCCTGCTGCTGGAGATCACCGAGAGCGCGATGCTGCGGCTGGGCGACGACACCCAGCGCACCATGCAGACGCTGGACATGCTGAACATCGACGTGGCCATCGACGATTTCGGCACCGGCTACTCCTCGATGGCGTACCTCAAGTTGCCGGCTGTCACTTATCTGAAGATCGACCGTTCCTTCGTCACCGGCCTGCCCGGCGACGCCAACGACGCGGCGATCACCGAGGCGATGCTGGCGATGTCGCGCAGCCTGGGCCTGGTCACCATCGCCGAAGGCATCGAGACCGAGGCGCAGCACGAGTTCCTGCTGCGCGCCGGCTGTGTCGAAGGGCAGGGCTACCTCTACTCGTACCCCTTGCAGGCCGAGGAAATCCAGGCGTTGCTCAGTCCCAACCAGCAAAGCGGTTCCCCCCGGTTGCGACTGGTGCCGCCACGGCGCGGTTGATCGGCCTGCGGCGCGTGGCATCGATCCGGCTGCTTTGACGTGTATCAGGGCGGGCGCATGCGTGGCGCGCGACACTGGCGGCAGTCCAGCCAGCCCGCATCTTCATGTCCAGCAACCCTTCCATCCCTGACGGCAGCAAGTTCACCAGTCCGCAGGGCACGCGTGCGGTCAAGGGCGGCCAGAAGCCCAATGCGCACAGCCATGAGCCCGACGTCAGTCGCAAGCCGCCATGGCTGCGCGTGAAGCTGCCCAGCGGCGCGCGTTACGAGGAAGTGGCCGACATCGTGCGCACGCACCAGCTCAACACCGTATGCGCCGAATCCAAGTGCCCCAACATCGCCGAGTGCTGGGGCCGCGGCACCGCCACGTTGATGCTGATGGGCTCGGTGTGCACGCGCGCCTGCAGGTTCTGCTCGGTCTCCACCGGCAACCCGAACGGCTGGCTCGATCCGCTGGAGCCGGCCAAGGTGGCCGACGCGGTAGCGCTGATGGGGCTGAAGTACGTGGTGCTCACCTCGGTGGATCGCGACGACCTGGCGGACGGCGGCGCCGCGCACTACGCCGCCTGCGTGAAGGCCATCCACCTGCGCTCGCCCGACACCGCGGTGGAGGCGCTCACCCCCGATTTCGCCGGCAACCAGGCCAGCGTCGCCACCGTGCTCGACGCCGGCCTGGCCACCTACGCGCAGAACCTGGAAACCGTGCGCCGGCTCACCCACCCGGTGCGCGACCCGCGCGCCGGTTACGAGCAGACGCTGGCCGTGCTGGCCTTCGCCAAGCGCCACGCGCCCAAGACACTGACCAAGACCAGCCTGATGCTCGGTCTGGGCGAGACCGACGGCGAGATCGAGCAGGCGCTGGACGACATGCGCGCCGCCGCCGTCGACGTGGTCACGCTGGGTCAGTACATGCGCCCCAGCCCACACCACCTGCCGGTGGAGCGTTTCGTCACCCCGGACGAATTTCGTGCCTATCGCGAACTGGCGCTGGGCAAGGGCTTCGTGGAAGCGGTCGCCGGGCCGCTGGTGCGTTCGAGTTATCGCGCCGAACGCGTGCTGGAGCACAACAACCTGGGGCTGTGAGCCGCGGCGCGCCGGCCGGTCCACGAGACCTGCCGCAGGGCGCGGCCTACAGCGGCGCGCAGTGGCGGTTCAGCCACTCCAGATCGGCGTCGGCCAGCAGCGGGCTGAGCGCGGCGCGCACGTTGGCGTGGTAGTCGTCCAGCCACGCGCGCTCTTCCGGGTTGAGCAGGTTCGGTTCGAGCGCGCGGCGATCGAACGGGCACATCGTGAGTGTCTCGAAGGCGAGGAATTCGCCGAACTCGGTGCGGTCGGCCTCGACCACCACGGCCAGGTTTTCGTGGCGGATGCCGTGCCGGCCGGGCTTGTACAGGCCCGGCTCGATCGAGCTGATCATGCCCGGCTCCAGCGGCACCAGTGCGCCGCCGGGCACCGGTGCGCGGATGCCGTGCGGGCCTTCGTGCACGTTGAGGAAATAACCCACGCCATGGCCGGTGCCGTGGCCGTAATCCATGCCCGCCGCCCACAGCGGCGCACGCGCCAGCGCATCCAGTTGCGGGCCGCTGGCGCCTTTGGGAAAACGCGCGCGCGACAGCCCGATCATGCCCTTCAGCACCAGCGTGGCATCGCGGCGCTGCTCGGCGGTGGTCTCGCCCAGGGCGAGCACGCGGGTGATGTCGGTGGTGCCGCCGAGATACTGTCCGCCCGAGTCGATCAGCAGCAGGCCCTTGGCTTGCAGCGTGCTGTGCGACTGCGGCGTGGCGCGGTAGTGCGGCAGTGCGCCGTTGGCCTGGTAGCCGGCGATGGTGGCGAAACTCTCCCCGACCCAGCCGGGCTGGGCCGAGCGTTCCTCGTGAAGCAGCGTGTCCACGTCCAGCTCGGTCAGCGTCATGCCGGCGGCGAGCCGCTGCTCCAGCCGGCGAAAACCGCGCACCAGCGCCGCACCGTCGCGCCGCATCGTGTCGCGGACGTGGTCGAGTTCGGCGGCGCTCTTGACCGCCTTGAATGCGGTGCTCGGATTGGGCGCCTCGATGCGGACGACCTCCGGCGCGATTGCCGCGGCGATCGAGCTGACCACCCGGCCGCCGTCCAGCAGCAGGCGGTCGTCCGCGCCCAGCTCCCGCAACGCCGAGGTGATCGAAGCGTAATCGGCGATGCCGATGCCGTCGGCGGCCAGTGCCGCCACCAGCGCATCGTCGAGTTTGGCGCGGCCGACGAACAAGGTGGCGCCGGCGTCGGCGCGCACCAGCAGATGGGCGAGGAATACCGGGTTGCACTCGACGTCGCTGCCGCGCAGGTTGGTCAGCCAGGCGATGTCGTCGAGGCTTGACACCAGGTGATGGCTGGCGCCGAGCTTGCGCATCGCCTTGCGCAGGCGCGCAAACTTTTCCGCGCGCGGGACGCAGGCCCAGGCCAGCGCGTGCTCGACTACCGGCGATGCCGGCAGGGCCGGGCGATCCGTCCAGATCTCGCCGGGCAGGTCCAGATCGGTGCGCACGGTGGCGCCGGTCTCTGCCAGCCGCTGTTCGATCTGGCGCCGGGAGGCGACCGCCACGCTGTCGCCGGCCACCGCCAGCACGTCGCCGTCATGCAATTGCTGCTGCAGCCATTCCAGATGCTCGGGCGTGTGCGGCACGCGCAGCTTCATCAGCGCGATGCCGCTGCCGGCGAGCTGCTGCTCGGCCTGCGCGAAATAGCGCGAGTCGGTCCACAATCCGGCCTGCTCGCGGCCAACGATGAGGGTGCCGGCCGATCCGTCGAAACCGGACAGCCATGTCCGCGCCGACCAGTGCGCCGGCAGGTATTCGGACAAATGCGGATCGGCACCGGGAACGAGCACGGCAGTGACGCCGTGTTGCTGCATGGCCACGCGCAAGGCGGCGAGACGGGCGGGGACGGGATTGTTCATCCTGTCATGCTAGCAGGCGCCATCCGCCGTTTTCATGCGTGCGTTGCGCCGGAAATGAACCGATGGGGTCGATTTTTCGCACGCCATCTCGCCGCCGGACGCTTCTGCAGCTAAAATGCCAATTTCCCGCACGGCTGCTTTCCATGACCCCCCTGATTTTCGTCACCGGCGGTGTGGTGTCCTCGCTTGGCAAGGGCATCGCCGCGGCGTCGCTGGCCTCC
>CALCWL010000059.1 GCA_937906285.1 uncultured Rhodanobacter sp.
GTGCCGGAAATGGCCAGTGTGTCGCGGGCCGGCATGACCATCGCGCGCGCGAAGCTGGGCGGGGTGGGCCCATATTGCCGCGGGTAGCGCCATGCGCTCACCTGGCGCGGGTTCTCGACCCGGTGGCCGCCCTGCTCGCCGGCCAGCAGGTAGACTTGCAGGCGGTGTTCCGCCGCGAGGTGGCCGATCGCGGTGGCGGCGGGGAAACCCTCGGCGAAGAAATCGCCCATGCCGGCGGCGCGGCCTTCGCAGAAGCGCTTGTAGCGTTCCGCGTCGCCTTCGCCATCGTTGATCGCGCCGATGTAGTTCCACACCCGCAGCACGTGCCGTGCCTCGCGGCCGCCGACGAACCGGTGCAGCATGTCGTACGCCTGTTTTGCGGTGGCACGGGTGCCGCCGTGTTCGCGTTCGTCCAGTTCGACCGCGGCGAACAGCCAGCCGCCGCCGCTCGACCAGCGCAACGCGCCTTCCATGCCGCAGCGCACCGGCCCGTCCACCTGCCACAGTTCCAGCGGAGCGGGAGCATCGGTGCTGGCAAGCGCCACCTGCAGATGGCGCGGATCGTCGCCCGCGGGTGCGGACGGGTCGAAACCGAACACCGCCAGCGTGCCCGGCGCCTCCAGCAAGGTGGCAGCCTCCGCCATGCGATAGGACACCCGCGGCGCCCGCCGCGCCCGGGCTTCCACTTGCGGGTTTTCACATCCCTGGATCATGCTGGCCAACCGGAGCGACAAGGCCGCTATGTTACACTCTGCGGCCACTGCCACCGGGGGGAGGCAATGCATCTGGCGTACGGAATCGAGCATGGCGGAACAGACCGAGGCACAGCACGAGTTGGCCACCCTGGTGGTGGAATGCCTCAACCTCGAGGACGTCAGCGCCGCGCAGATCGATCCGGATGCACCGCTGTTCGGCGGCGAGCTGGGACTCGATTCCATCGATGCTTTGGAGATCGCCCTGGCCGTCTCCAAGCGCTACGGCTTCCAGCTGCGCTCGGACAATCCGGAAAACCGGCAGATCTTCGCCAGTCTGCGCAACCTGTCCAGCCACGTCGAACAGCACCGCGCCTGAACGGTCTTGGGCTGGACGGCACGATCACGCGCGCCGTTGTCGCGCGCCGCGGGGTGGACGCCTTGACACCGCATGGCGCCGTGGTTCCCGCTTTCGTCACGCCACGCTGCGCCACGCGTGGCAAGCTGCCGTTGCCGACCGAGTCGTCGCGGAATCGCGCATGAAGCCTGCTGCACCCACCCATGCCCCGGCCTCGCGGCGCCACGCCCTGTGGTTACTGCTGGTCTATCCGGTGTGCGCCATCGCCGGAGTAATCACTCATCGGCCGATCTTTGCGCTGCTGGCGCTGGCGGCGCTGGCCAGCGTGCTGATGCTGCCGCGGCTGCAGTCGCGCCGGCCGCTGCCGTGGTTGCTGTGGCTGCTGATGCTCGCCGGCGTGTGGCTGCTGTCACGACTCGGACTCGCCGACCTGTTGCTGGAAGCGGTGCCGATCCTGATCAACGTGGCGCTGGCTTGCTGGTTCGGCCGCAGCCTGGCCGGTGGCGAGCCGCTGGTGGCACGTTTCGTGGTGGCGATCGAGGGCCCCGAGCGGCTGCGCGAGCCCGGCGTGGCAAGCTACGCGCGGCAGATCACCTGGTTCTGGACCGTGCTGCTGGCGGCGCAGGCGCTGCTGTTGAGCGGCCTGCTGCTGTTCGCCGCTCACCACGGGTTGCTGCTGCGCCTCGGCGTGACGTCGCCATGGCAGGTGTCCGAGCACTGGGCGTCGGCGTGGCTGCACGTGGGCTGCTACCTGCTGCTGGGCGCGGCATTCCTGCTGGAGTACGCCTGGCGGCGCTGGCGCCTGCGCCATCTCAGCCATCCCGGCCTGCACGACATGTTGCTCAAGCTGGCCATGCGCTGGCCGCAGCTGCTGCACGGCAACGGCGGCATCACGCCATGAACGGGTTCTCGCAGGCGCTGCGGTTCGATGCCGGCCATCCGGCGCTGCCCGGGCACTTCCCGGGGCAGCCGCTGGTGCCCGGCGTGTTGCTGCTGGAACAGCTGGCGCTGGCCCTGCGCGCATGGCGCGGCCAGCGGCTGGTGCGCGTGCCGGAGGCGAAGTTCGTCGCGCCGTTGCTGCCCGGCGAGGCGGCGCAACTGCAGCTGACGTCGACTGCCGCGTCGCCCTCGCGGGTCCATTTCCGCATCGAGCGCGACGGCATGCTGCTGGCGCGGGGCGTCATCGAGGGCGAGGCATGAGCGACAGCGAGCACTGGCAGAGCCGGCCCGAAGGCGGCGGCCGCTTCGCGTTGTGGCTGATCCGCACCATCGCCCTGTATGGTGGCCGCCGGCTGGGCCGCTGCTGCCTGTACCCGATCACGCTGTATTTCTACTGCCGCCGCGGGCCGGAACGACGGGCCTCGGCGCGCTACCTGCAGCGGGTGTTCGGCCGTCCGGCCACGCCATGGCAGGTGTTGAAGCACATCCACTGTTTCGCCGCCACGATCATGGACCGGATCTTCCTGCTCGCCCACGGCGAGCAGCCGTTCCAGTTCGAGACGCAGGGCCTGGACCTGCTGGAACAGCGCGCGGCGCTGGGTCGCGGCGTGCTGCTGCTGGGTTCGCACCAGGGCAGCTTCGAGGCACTGCGCGCGATCGGCGCGCGCCGGCCCGAGCTGCCGCTGCGGGTGGTGCTGGACAAGCAGAAGACCCCGGCGATGACCGAACTGCTCGAAGCGCTGGCTCCGGAAGTGGGTGCCTGCGTGATCGACGCGGCCCAGGACGGCACCTCGATCGCCCTGGCCATGGCCGAGGCCTGCCAGCGCGGCGCGCTGGTGGCGATGCTGGCCGACCGTGGTCGCGGCCACGAGATGTTGCGCCGCGTCGACTTGCTGGGTTCGCCGGCGCCGTTCCCGGTCAGCCCGTGGTTGCTGGCGCATACGCTCAAGGTGCCGGTGGTACTGTGCTTCGGGCTTTACCTCGGCGGCAACCGCTACCGGCTGGTGTTCGAGCCGTTCAGCGAACGGGTGGAGATTCCCCGCCACGATCGGGGACCGGCGCTGGACGCCCTGCTTGAACGCTACGCGAAACGGCTGGAGCACTACATCCGCGTCGCCCCCTACAACTGGTTCAACTTCTATGATTTCTGGCAAGACCCGCCTGCTGCTGAGCCTGCTGCTGCCGTGCTGGGCGGCCACCGCGTGGGCGTCTGAGCCGGCGGGCGCGGCCACGTCGGCTCAGGCGGTGATCGCCGCCTTGCGCCAGCCGGCTCCGGCGCACACCGCATTTGCCGAGGCGCGTTTCCTCAACATGCTGGATCGCCCGCTGGTGGTCTCCGGGCAACTGTCCTGGCTGGGCGGCGACCGCCTGCAGCGGCGCGTCGAGCAACCGCGTGCGGAGACCGCCATGATCGCCGACGGCGAGGTGACCCAGCAGCGCGACGGCAAACCGGCGAGGCACTTCTCGCTCAAGCGTGCGCCGCAGCTGCAGGTGCTGCTGGACAGTTTCGTCGCCTTGCTCAGCGGCGACGCCGCCCGATTGCAACAGGCCTTCGAGATCCAGCGCGAAGGCGAGGCCGCCGGGGCGTGGACGCTGACCCTGGTGCCGCGCGACGCGCGCGTGGCGAAGACGGTCGCGCGCATCCGCATCGACGGCATCGGCGACCAGTCGCGCTGCATGCACATGCAGGAGGCCGACGGCGATCTGGCGGTCGACCTGCTCGGGCCGCTCGCCGAAAAAATGCCGGCCGAACCGACCCGCGCGGAGCTGCAGGCCTTGTGCGCGGGTTCGCCCTGAGCATGCGCCGGGGCGCCCGCGCCACGCTGCTGGCCGCCTGGCTGCTGGCGCTGGCCGGGCTCGGCTGGATGGTGAGCCAGCGCCTGCACGTCAGCAGCGACCTGCGCAGTTTCATGCCCGCACCGACCACGCCGGACCAACGCCTGCTGATGGAACAGGTGGGTGAGGGGCCGGGTTCGCGTCTGCTGCTGCTGTCGATCTCCGGTGCTTCCGACGGACAACTGGCCAGCTTGAGCCAGGGCCTCGCCGCCGCGCTGAAGAAGGACGCGCACTACAGCCAGGTGCTCAACGGCAGCTTCGATCTGTCCTCGCTCGATCCGCAGCTGCTGCCGTACCGCTACCTGCTCTCGCCCACGTTGGACACGCAGCCGCTGGACGAGGCCTATCTCGCCGACCAGTTGCAGCAGCGGCTCGATGACCTCTCCTCGCCGGCCGCCAGTCTGCTGAAGAACCTGCTGCCGCGCGACCCCACGCTGGAGACGCTGAAGCTGGCCGAGCGGTGGGCGCCGGCGAAATCGCCGGAGCTGCGCGATGGCGTGTGGTTCACCCCGCAGCACGAGGCGCTGCTGCTGGTGCAGACCGTCGCCGCCGGCTTCGACCCCGGCGCGCAGGAGCAGGCGATCGAGGGTATTCGCCAGACGTTCCACGCGTTGCCCGGCAGCGCCGATGCGCGACTGGAACTGAGCGGCCCCGGCTATTTCAGCGTGCTGATCGGCGCGCAGACGCGGCACCAGGCGGACTGGATCGGGCGCATCTCCACGATCGGCTTCATCGCGCTGCTGCTGCTGGCCTATCGCAGCGTGAGTTCGCTGCTGCTGTCCGCGCTGCCGATCGCCAGCGCCGCACTGGCCGGCATCGCCGCGCTCACCCTCGTCTTCAGCGAAGTGCACGGCATCACCCTGGCGTTCGGCTTCACCCTGCTCGGCGTGGCGCAGGAATACCCGATCCGCGTGCTCAGCCACCGCCGCGCCGGCGAGGACGCGCTGCAAAGCGTACGCGACCTGTGGCCGCTGCTGCTCACCGCGATCGCCTCGGCCTGCATCGCCTATCTGGCGTTCTACGCCTCCGGCGTCGTCGGGTTGCAGCAGTTGGCGGTGTTCACCATCGTCGGCCTGCTGGTTGCGGGTCTGAGCACGCGTTACCTCTTGCCACACCTGTTGCCGCGACGGGTGCGCGACGTGGCGGCGATGGGCTGGCTGATCCGCGCGCGCGGGTGGCTGGATCGGCTGCCGCGCCCGCGCTGGATTCCGCTGCTGGTGGCGCTGGCGATCGCCGCGATGCTGGCGCTGGCGCCGGGTCCGTTCTGGCAGAACAACCTGGCCGCGCTGACGCCCGTGCCGACCGTGCTGCTGCAGCACGATGCACGCCTGCGCGAAGCGCTGGGTGCGCCGGACGTGCGTTACCTGCTGTTGCTGCAGGCACCCACCGAGCAGGGCGTGCTGGCGCTGTCGCAATCGCTGCAGCCGCAGGCCGACGCGCTGGTGGCGCGGCACGCGGTCGACGCGATCGAGCTGCCCTCGCGCTACCTGCCCACCGTCGCGCAGCAGCGCGCGCGGCAGCAGAAGTTGCCCGATCGGGCCACGCTCGAACAGGCGCTGGCCGGCGCGCTGCAGGGCCTGCCGTTCCGCGCCGACCTGTTCCAGCCCTTCGTCGAAGACGTGGAGACCGCACGCGCGCTGCCGCCGCTGACGCCCGAGCGCTACGCGCAGACACCGCTGGGCCAGCGTCTGGCCGCCATGCTGGTGCAGCGCGATGGCCATTGGCTGGGCCTGGCCACGGTCAGCGGCGTGCATGACGTGGCGGCGCTGCAGACGCTGGGCGCGGCGCGCGGCGGCGCGGTACATCTGCTCGATCTCAAGGCCGCCTCCGAATCGCTGGTGGCCGCCTACCGCACGCGCATCCTGCAGGCGCTGCTGGCGGCCGGCCTGCTGCTGGTGGTGACGATTTCGGTCGCCCTGCGCAGCGCGCGCCGTGCCTGGCACGTGCTGGCGCCGATGACCCTGGCCACCTTCCTGGTGCTGGCGGTCGAGCGCGTGGCCGGCATCGAGATCTCGCTGTTCCACCTGGTCGCGCTGATCCTCGCCGGCGGGTTGGGATTGCATTACGCGCTGTTCTTCGAGCGCGATACCGGCGACCCGGCCGAGCAGCGGCGCACCCTGCACGCCACCCTGGTCTGCGTGCTGTCCGCGCTGCTGGTGTTCGGCATGCTGGCGTGGGCGACGATTCCCGTGCTGCGCGCGATCGGGCTCACCGTGAGCCTGGGCGTGGCCTTCCATTTCTGCCTGTCGATCCTGATGGCGCCGCATGCCAGGAGCCTGTCGGGCCTTGGCGGTCGAGGCGAGAAGGCGGCTGTGGGAGGACAGATTGCTGCCGCTTTGCCGATCCATGGTGGTTCCATGGATCAAGAAGCGGCAGGAATATGGACCCCACAGACGGATTCGCAGCCCGGCCGGCCAAGGCCTGACAGGCTCCTCAAGACTGACTGGGCCCATCTCATCCCGCACGCCGGCACGATGTGCCTGCTCGATGCGGTGCTGGCGTGGGACGAGCGCAGTATCCACGCCATCAGCGCCGGCCACGCGCGGAGGGACAACCCGCTGCGTGGCGAGCACGGTCTGCATGCGGTGCACCTGGCCGAGTACGGCGCGCAGGCGATGGCCGTGCATGGTGGCCTGCTTGCGCGCGCCCGCGGCAGTGAGGTGGCACGGCCCGGGCGGCTGGTCAGCCTGCGCGACGTGGCGTTGTCCGAGGAATACGTCGATCATCTGGATGGCCATCTGGACGTCCATGCCGAATGCCTTTACGCCGACGACGGCGGCGCCCAGTATGCGTTTCGCGTCGAGCACCGCGGCCGGCTGCTGTGCAGCGGCCGCGCCGCGGTGATCCACCCCCAACCCTGATTCGAGGTCGCCCATGCCAGCTTCCATCTCCCTGCGACGCGCCCTGGTCACCGGCGGCAGCGGCGAGCTCGGCGGCGCGATCGCCCACGCGCTGGCCGGCGACGGCTACCACGTCATCGTGCACGCCAACCACAGCCTGCATCGCGCCGAGGCGGTGGTCGGCGAAATCATCACCGGCGGCGGCAGCGCGCAGGCCACCGCCTTCGACGTGGGCGACGCCGAGGTCACCCGCGCGGCGCTGGACGTGCTGCTCGGCGAAGGCTGCATCCACGCCGTGATCAACAACGCCGGCATCCACGACGACGCGCCGATGGCCGGGATGAGCGCCGAGCAATGGCACCGGGTGATCGACGTGAGCCTGCACGGCTTCTTCAACGTCACCCAGCCGCTGCTGCTGCCGATGGCCCGCGCGCGCTTCGGTCGCATCGTGTCGATCGGCTCGGTCGCGGCGCTGCTGGGCAATCGGGGCCAGACCAACTACGCCGCCGCCAAGGCTGCGCTGCACGGCGCCAGCAAGTCGCTGGCGCGCGAGATGGCCTCGCGCGGGATCACCGTCAACGTGGTCGCGCCGGGGGTAATCGAGGGGCGCATGGCCGAGGCGGCGTTCCCGCCCGAACGCATCCGCGAACTGGTGCCGGCCCAGCGCGCCGGCACGCCGCAGGACGTCGCAGCCCTGGTCGCGTTCTTGTGCTCGGACGCAGCCGGCTACATCAACGGCCAGGTGATCGGGGTGAACGGCGGGATGGCCTGATTCCGCGCTAAAGGCTGCCGCCGCGCGGCCGATACCGACACTGGAGGCCCCAGCGGGTCTCCGCCAACCAAGTCCGGGCGCGCGGCGCCGGGAGTGTCCGTGATCGAGCACGAATTCATCGAGGAAGACAGCCTGGAGCTGGCCGACCCGTGCAGCGAGGTGCTGACGGCGCGGCCGGCGGCCGTCGAGGCGCCCGACGAATGGCGCGTGCTCGATTCGCTGGCGGCGCTCACCCACCA
>CALCWL010000060.1 GCA_937906285.1 uncultured Rhodanobacter sp.
GGCGGTGGGCCTGGGCATCTACCTGCCCACCTCGACCACGCTGATGGTGGTGGTCGGCGCGCTGGTCGGCGCCTGGTTCGACAAGCGCGCCGAGCGCGGCCCCAAGGCGGAGCCGACCAAGCAGCTGGGCGTGCTGCTGGCGTCCGGCCTGATCGTGGGCGAGAGCCTGCTCGGCGTGATCGTGGCCGCGGCGGTGGCGTTGTCCGGCAACCAGTCGCCGCTGGCCGTGGTGGGCGACGGTTTCGCGACCCCGGCGATCTGGATCGGCGGACTCGCCTTCACCGCGACCGTGGTGGTGATGTACCGCTGGATTGCGCGGATGGGACAGGGCGGCTGAAGCCGGTTTGCCGCGTGGCCGCCGTTCAGCGGTTGCCACGCGACAGGCCCTAAACTGGCGTCCTTTCCGGGGGGATGCGAGCCGCGTGGTGCAGGAACAAGACGAACGGGCACCGCGCGCGGGCGAGATTCTCGATGGCCCGAGCCAGCGGGCTGCGTGGTTGCGCCGTGCCGCCGGTCCGCTGTTCTCGGTGGGCATGCTGTGCCTGGCGCTGTTCGCCCTGCATTTGCTGGCGCGCGAAGTGAACTACCACCAGGTGCGCGAGTACGTGCAGGGCATCTCGCACGAACGCCTGGGTCTGGCGGTGCTGTTTACCCTGGCGGGTTACGCGGTGATGACCATGTACGACCGCTTGGCGCTGGCCTCGATCGGGCGTCGGCTGCCGTGGCGCCGCGTCGGCCTGATTTCCTTCATCAGCTACGCCTTCAGCAATGCGGTGGGCATGTCGCTGCTGGTGTCCGGCTCGATCCGCTATCGCTTCTACCTGCAGAACGGGTTGGGCAACGGCGAGATCGCCCGCGTGGTGCTGTTCTGCACCAGCAGCTTCTGGCTGGGCCTGCTGGCGCTCACCGGCACCACCTTGTTGTGGGTGCCGCTGCCGCCGGAGTTGCCGCTGGCCGGCCTGAGCCAGCCGGTGGGTGCGGTGCTGGTCGCATTGCCGCTGGCCTGGCTGGCGGGCGGGTTGATCCATCGCCAGCTGCGCATCTGGCGTTGGCGCGTGACGCTGCCTTCCGTGGGCACCGCGTTGAAGCAGATCCTGGTCGGGGCGTGCGACTGGGGCCTCGCCGCCGCGGTGCTTTACGTGCTGATGCCGGATGCGCTGAACAACGGCTTCGGGCATTTCCTGGCGATCTTCGTGATCGCCCAGATCATCGGCCTGGTCAGCCACGTGCCCGGCGGGCTGGGGGTGTTCGAGGCGGTGATGCTGGCCGGCTTCGGTGCCACCGGCAACGCGCAGCTGACTGCACCGATCCTCGGTGCGCTGGCCGCGTACAGGGTGATCTATTACCTGCTGCCGCTGTGTGCCGCTGCACTGCTGGTGCTGCAGCGCGAGGCGCAGGGCTGGCGCCGCAAGGCCGTGCTGGCGCCGTGGCTCACTGGGTTGCTGCCGTCGTTCTTTGCCGGCCTGACCTTGGTCTGCGGCGCGGTACTGCTGTTCTCCGGCGCGACCCGCGCACTGCCGGTGCGCATGGCGATCCTGGGCGAGCTGTTGCCGCTGTCGGTGCTGGAGGTTTCGCACCTGCTGGCCAGCGTGATCGGCATGCTGCTGCTGATCCTGGCGCGCGGCCTGCAACGGCGGCTGGATGCGGCTTACTGGCTGACCCTGGTGTTGCTGCTGGCCGGCGCGGTGTTTTCGCTGCTCAAGGGCATCGACTACGAAGAGGCTGCGCTGATGACCTTGCTGGCACTGGCGCTGGCGCCGGCCCACCGGTTGTTCCATCGGCGCGCGTCGCTGTTCAGCACCAGCTTCGGCGTGGGCTGGATCGTGGCGATCGTGGCGACGCTGGGCTGCGCGGCGTGGCTGGTGGTGTTCAGCTACAAGCACGTCGATTACAGCGCCGACCTGTGGTGGCAGTTCAGCCTGCAGCACGGCGGCGCGCCGCGAGCGCTGCGCGCGCTGGTGGCCGCGGTCGTCACCGGCATGCTGTTCGCGGCGGCCAGCCTGATCCGTCCGCAGAAGCTGCAGCGCGAACGACCCGACGAGGCCGCATTGGCGCAGGCGCTGCCGCTGATCAAGCAGTTTCCCTCGGCGCAGGCACACCTCGCGCTGATGGGCGACAAGAGCCTGCTGTTCGACGATGAGCACAAGGCTTTCGTGATGTTCGACACGATCGGGCGCAGCTGGGTCGCGATGGGCGATCCGGTGGGCACCGACGAGGTCGCACGGCGCGAGCTGGTGTGGACCTTCCTCGAACAATGCGAACGCGCCGGTGGCTGGCCGGTGTTCTACCAGGTCAGCCCGGCCAACCTCGACCTGTATCTGGAAGTGGGCCTGAACCTGCTGAAGATCGGCGAAGAGGCGCGGGTGCGGTTGCAGGACTTCAACCTGGACGGCAAGTCGCGCAAGGTGTTGCGCAACACGGTCAACAAGCTGCATCGCGAGGGTCTGCGCCTGGAGATACTTCCGGCTGAAGCCGTGGCCGGCCTGCTGCCGGACTTGCGCGTCGTCTCCGATGCGTGGCTGGCCGACAAGCAGGTGCGCGAGAAGCGCTTCTCGCTCGGCGCGTTCGATCCGCGTTACCTCGTGCGCACGCCGCTGGCGGTGGTATGGCAGGACGACCGGCTGGTGGCGTTCGCCAACCTGCTGCTCAACGACACCCGCGAGGAGGCCTCGGTGGACCTGATGCGCCATCGTCCGGATGCGCCGGCCGGCATCATGGATTTCCTGTTCGTGGAATTGATGCAGTGGGCGCGCGCGGAAGGCTACCGCTGGTTCAACCTGGGCATGGCGCCGCTGGCCGGCCTGCACAGCCGGCGGCATGCACCGCTGTGGAACCGCTTCGGCGCGATGGTGTTCGGCCGCGGCGAGCGCTTCTACAACTTCCGCGGCCTGCAGCGCTACAAGCAGAAATTCGATCCGCAGTGGGAGCCGCGCTACATGGCGGTACCCCGCGGCATCGCCTTGCCGATGATCCTGGCCAACGTGGCCAGCCTGATCGCCGGCGGACTGGGGGGAGTGGTGCGCCGATGAGACGATGGAAGACCTGGCTGACCGGCGTGCTGCTGCTTGGCGTGCTCGGCGCCTTGCTGGCGTGGAGGCCCTGGTCGACGGTCAGCCTGGCCGATGCCGCCGTGGTGTGGCCGGTGGCCACGCATGCCGTCGCGCCGCCGGCGGGCAAGGGCGACGTGATGGCGGTAATCGTCTCCGGCGACGGTGGCTGGGCCGACCTGGATCGGCGCCTGGGCATCGCCTTGATCGACCGCGGCGTGCCGGTGCTGGGCATCAATTCGTTCAAGTACTACTGGCGCGGGCACGACCCGCAACAGACCGCGCGCGAACTGGACGCCTTGATCACGAAACATCTGGACGCATGGGGCAAGCGGCGCGTCTGGCTGATCGGCTTCTCGTTCGGTGCCGACGTGCTGCCGACGATCACTGGCCGGCTCAGCGCGGAGAACCGCGCGCGGATCACCCAGATGGTGCTGCTCTCGCCCAGCCGCGACGTGACCTTCGAGATCGA
>CALCWL010000061.1 GCA_937906285.1 uncultured Rhodanobacter sp.
GCGATTGACAGTTTTGCACTGCGGCACGACAATGCGCGCGCCCTGCGGCGCGCTGTGCCGCACGGCTTCCAGTCCTGACAAACCAAGGCATATGGACGTTTACCCTAGTCGCAACGTCGACATCCGCTCGCTTCGGGTGCCGGCGCCGCACAACAACAAGTTGAACGCCTGCGGCGACCGCTTGCGGTCGGCTGGTGCTTTCCACTAGGGAAAGTCCGGCCCACTCCTGAGGACGCCGACGGCGTCGTTACCAGGAGATGAGCCGATGAAGCTCCTTCACGATTTCTTCCGCTGGCCCTTTGCCGGCGTCCGTGCCGTGGCATCCCAGCCGACGGCCTTGCCGCGTGACTTCAGCGTCACCGTGCCGGCACCGCTGGTCGGATCGGCCGGCGCTTTGCCGCAAACCGTCGAACCCCTGCACCACGAACGGCGCGAGCCGGCCTCGTTCCTGCGTTCGCCGCGCCGCCGGCGGCTGGGCCGCGCGCACCGATGATCCACCGCTGCGGACGCTGCCCCGGGCAGTCCGTCCGCGCCCTGCGCATTCGCTGACGCCACGCGCGTCTTTCCCGGCCACGCGTTACCCGGACGCACCCGATGAGCAAGCCATTCCCGACGCGCGGCCGCGATGCCGCCGGTGCGCCGCCGCCCGCCCTTGCGGCCACCCTCGGGCATGCGTTTTGCAGCCCCGACGCGCTGCTGGACGCGTTGCAGAGTAACCCCGACGGACTCGACGCCGAACAGATCCGCGCACGCCTGCAACGGGATGGCCTGAACGAGGTCTCGCGCGAGAAGCCGCCGCACTGGTCGCTGCAGTTGCTGCGCGCGTTCCGCAATCCGTTCATCGTGGTGCTGCTGGTGCTGGCCGGCGTGCAACTCGCCACCGACGGCAACGACCTCACCGGGCCGCTCATCATCGCGGTGATGGTGGGCATCAGCGTGGTGCTGAGCTTCACCCAGGAATACCGCTCCTCGCGCGCCGCCGAACAACTCAAGGCAATGGTGCGCAACACCGCCACCGTCCGGCGCCGCGCCTCGGACGGCCACAGCGAGCTGATCGAGGTGCCGGTGCGCGAGCTGGTGGCTGGCGACATCGTGCACCTTGCTGCCGGCGACATGGTGCCCGCCGACCTGCGCCTGCTCGGCGCCAAGGACCTGTTCATCAGCCAGGCGATCCTCACCGGCGAGTCGGTGCCGGTGGAGAAGGCCGCGACGGTGGCGACAGCGTCCGACGCGGGCGGCAACCCGCTGGATCTGGCCAGCGTCTGCTACATGGGCACCAACGTGGTCAGCGGTACGGCCAGCGCGGTGGTGCTGGCCACCGGTGCGCGCAGCTATCTCGGCTCGCTGGCCCACAGCATGGCCGGCGCACGCGTGCAGACCAGTTTCGATCGCGGCATCCGCTCGGTGAGCTGGCTGCTGATCCGCTTCATGGCGGTGATGGTGCCGATCGTTTT
>CALCWL010000062.1 GCA_937906285.1 uncultured Rhodanobacter sp.
TGAATTCGTCCATGCACACGCGGTTGCGGCCGCGCAGTTTGGCGCGGTACATCGCCTGGTCGGCGCGGTCGATCAGCAATTCGAGGGTGTCGCCGCGCTGGCGCATGGCCACGCCGATGCTGACGCTGAGCAGTTGCTCCTCGTCGCGCACCGGGATTTCAAGTCGGTGCACGCGGCGGCACAGGCGGGTGGCCACCTGCATCGCCTCCTGCGCGTCGATGCCGTCCAGCATCGCCACGAACTCCTCGCCGCCGTAGCGGCCGAACAGGTCGCCTGGCCGAAGTTCCGCGCTGAGCGTGGTGGCCACGGCCACCAGCGCGCGGTCGCCGGTATTGTGGCCGTGGTGGTCGTTGAGCTGCTTGAAGTGATCCAGGTCGAGGAACAGCACCGCGATCGAAGGCGCCTGGCTGTTCGCCAGCAGCGCGTCGGCGCGCTCGGTCCAGGCGCGGCGGTTGAGCAGGCGGGTGAGCGCGTCGTGGTCGGCCAGCACCTGCACCACGTCGCGATCCTGACGCAGTTGCAGGGCGCGATCGGCCAGGCCCAGCGACAGCACCATCGCCTCGAAGGCGCCGCCGGCGAGGCTGAGATCGTTGAGCCAGTCGATGCGGGGCAGGGCACCGTTGACCTGCGCGCTGGTCAACGCGGTCAGCAGCAGCAATGGCGTCCAGCCGGCGAGGAAAAACCAGGCCTGGCGCGAGCCGCGCAGCGCAGCGATTGCCCCGGCCACCAGCAACAGCAGCGCGCCGATCATCAGCAGCGGGTTGAGCAGGGCCTGCGCCATCGAGATCAGCAGCGGGATGCCGCTGCAGCGCATCAGCACCAGCTGAAGCATGCCCACCGCCACGGCCACCACCGGCACCTGCAACAGGCGGGCGTGGCGACGCAAGTCGCAGAACCGCATCATGAACAACGAGGCGAACGTCACCGACAAGGCGACCGCCACCGCGCCGACCATGATGCTGGAGTCGACCAGCCATTGCCAGCGCAGCGGATGGAACACGAAGCCGGTCTGCATGCCCTGGATCAGCCCGTAGCAGACGATGTAGCCGGCATACCAGGCGTAGGTGATGTCGCGCAGCATCAGCGAGAAAAACAACGCCATCATCACCATCGCCAGCATCACCGCGAAGCAGGTGCTGGCGAATACCAGCCATTGGGTATCGCGCTGCAGGTACTCGTCCCAGGGCAGGATGCGAAAGCGGATCGGTGCGCTGACGGTTTGCGTCGGCTCCACGCGCAGCAGGATCGGCGTGGATGCGGGCCGGCCCGCCGGCAAGCGCCACGCCAGCCGGCCGTGGCCGTGGCCGCGGGCGCTGAAATCGTTCATCGCCAATCGATGCGCCTGGTCGCCGTCGAACACGCTGACCGCACCCATCGGCGCCGGGTACACGGTGAGCACGCGATCTTCGTTGTTCCACGGCGGCTGCGCAGCGATCACCACCCAGCTGCCCAGCTCGTTGCGCGGAAAACGTTGCAGCATGGACGGGTCGAAGCTCTTCATGCGGCCGCTGCGATAGGCGTCCATCACGCCCTGCGGCGTATCGCCCGCGGCAACTTCCTGCCAGGCGCCATTGAGCGGCATGCCGGCGGCATGGGCGACGCCGATCCAGAGCAGCAGCAAGCCGAGCAGGGGCGCCCAGCGGCCTCGGCCTCGGATGGCTGGCAATGTGACCGGCTTCACCACTCGGCTTTTCCTGTTCTGCGCGAATTGCGGGTGGGTCCGCGCGCGGGGCTTCTGTGGCCCATGACTCGATTTGTCCGTGGATGCTGGCCTGCGGGATGCAAACGAGGCCAACTTCCAACGCTGCACGATCTAAAGTCAGGATGTCAAGCACGGGTCGTGCCATGTCATGGCCTGGGGGGAAAGGCGACCGGCGGCAGCGGCGAGTGTGGGGCCATGCTTCCGTGGTCGAAGGAGACGGCCTGCAGGGACCAAAGCGGACGCTTTGGGTCACTCTCTGCACCCAGCCCGGCAAGGTGGCTCCGCAGCCAAAGCGTGGCTTCCTGCCGATGGAGGAGGCGGACGCTCGCCGCGCTCAGCGCGGGCGGCGCGCGCCGAGTTGCACGAGCACGTCCTGTGCGCTGCGGATGCGTTCGCTGGCACCGGGCAGGTCGAGGATCACCCTCAGCTTGTCCTGGCCGTCGAGCTTGTACACGCGCGGCTGGGTCTGGATGAGCTTGATGATGGCCAGCGGATCGACCTCGGGCTTCTCGCGGAACACGATGCGGCCGCCGCTGGCGCCGAAGTCGAGCTTGCGGATGCCCAGCGGCGTGGCCATCAGCTTCAGGCTGGCCACCGCGAACAACTGCTTCGTCGGCTCGGGCAGCAGCCCGAAGCGGTCGATCATCTCCACCTGCAGGTCGCGCAGATCATCCTCGCTGCGCGCGCTGGCGATGCGCTTGTAGAGGGTCAGCCGCGTATGCACGTCGCTGAGGTAATCGTCGGGGATCAGTGCGGGCAGGTGCAGTTCGACTTCGGTCTCGTGTTCGCTGCTGAGGTCGAAGTCCGGCACCTTGCCCGACTTCAGTGCGCGCACGGCGCGATCCAGCAGTTCGGTGTACAGGCCGAAGCCGATCTCCTGGATCTGCCCGGACTGTTCGTCGCCGAGCAGTTCCCCGGCACCGCGGATTTCCAGATCGTGCGTGGCCAGGGTGAAGCCGGCACCGAGTTCCTCCAGCGAGGCCAGCGCCTCCAGCCGCTTCTGCGCGTCGGCGGTGATCGAGCGGCGGTCCGGCACCACCAGGTACGCATACGCGCGGTGGTGAGAACGGCCCACGCGCCCGCGCAGCTGATGCAACTGGGCCAGGCCGAAGTGGTCGGCGCGGTCGATGATGATGGTATTGGCCGTCGGAATGTCGATGCCGGTCTCGATGATGGTGGTGCATACCAGCACGTTGAAGCGCTGGCGGTGGAAATCCGCCATCACCTGTTCCAGCTCGCGCTCGGGCATCTGGCCGTGGGCGATGCGGATGCGCGCATCGGGTACCAGCTCCTCAAGCTCGCGCACGGTGCGCTCGATGCTCTGCACCTCGTTGTGCAGGAAGTACACCTGGCCGCCGCGCGACAGCTCGCGCTGCAGCGCCTCGCGGATGGTCGCCGGATCCCACGCCGAGATGAAGGTGCGCACGGCGCTGCGATGCGCCGGCGGCGTGGCAATCAGCGACAGGTCGCGCAGGCCGGCCATCGCCATGTTCAAGGTGCGCGGGATCGGCGTGGCGGTCATCGTCAGCAGATCCACCTCGGCGCGCAGCTTCTTCAGCTGCTCCTTCTGGCGCACGCCGAAGCGTTGCTCCTCGTCGACGATGACGAGGCCCAGGTTCTTGAACTTGATGTCCGACTGCAGCAGCTTGTGCGTGCCCACGATCACGTCGATCTGGCCGTCGGCCAGGCGCTTCAGCGCCTCGTTCACTTCCCTGGTGGACTTGAAGCGCGACAGCACGTCCACCCGCACCGGCCAGTCGGCGAAGCGGTCGGCGAAGTTGCGGTAGTGCTGCTGGGCGAGCACCAGCACCGCGACCTGCTTGCCGGCGCTGGCCGCGGCGACCGCGGCGCGCAGCGCGACTTCGGTCTTGCCGAAGCCGACGTCGCCGCAGATCACCCGGTCCATCGCGCGCGGTGCGGCGAGATCGTCCAGCACCGCCTCGATCGCGCTTTCCTGGTCAGGGGTTTCCTCGAACGGGAAGCTGCTGCCGAACTCTTCCACCAGCTGACGGTCGATCGGCAGCGACTCGCCGCCGCGCGCCTGCCGCTGGGCGTAGATCGCCAGCAGCTCGGCGGCGACGTCGCGCACCTTCTCCGCCGCCTTGCGGCGCGCGCGCTCCCACGCGTCGCCGCCCAGCGAGTGCAGCGGCGCCAGTTCCGGCGCCGTGCCGGAGTAGCGGCTGACCAGGCCGAGCTGCGACACCGGTACGTACAATTTGTCGCCCTTCGCGTACTCGATGACGAGGAACTCGCCGGCCATGCCGCCGACGTCCATCGACAGCAGCCCCTGGTAGCGGCCCACGCCGTGATCCACGTGCACGATCGGCGCGCCGATGGTGAGTTCGGTGAGATCGCGGATGATCGTGTCGGGATCGCGCGCCGTGCCACGCCGGCGTTTGCGCTCGCGCTCGTTGCGCACGCGCTCGCCGTAGAGCTCGCGCTCGGTGAGCACCGTCAATACCGGTTTGGTCAGCGCAAAGCCCTGCTCAAGCGGTGCGATGGTGATGGCCAAGCGCGGAAGGGTTGGTTCGTCATCGGCGCTTTCGCCGGGATGACGACCGATAAAGGCCGACCAGTTCTCGACGTGCTCGGGTTTCAGTCCCACGCTTGCCAGCGTCTCGACCAGCGCCTCGCGTCGCCCCGCCGAGTCCGCGGCGATCAGTACGCGGCCCGGATAGCCGGCGAGGAAATGCCGCAGCGAGGTGCCCGGCTCCTCGCCCTTGCGATTCAGCGGCAGCTCCGGCGCCGGCTGGGTGCCGGCGTCGACGGCATGCTCGTGGCCGGGCCCGACCATTTCCACGCGCAGGCGCCTGTTGAACTGCTCGCGCAGCTTGTCCGGCGGGAGGTACAGCTCGGCTGGCGGCAGCACCGGGCGCTCGATGTCATGCGCGCGCTGGTCGTAGCGCTCCAGCGTCTGCGCCCAGAACTGGTCGGCGGCTTCGCCGGCGCCTTCGCCGAGCACGAACAGCGCGTCGTCGGCGAGGTAGTCGAACAAGGTTGCGGTCTGTTCGAAGAACAAAGGCAGGTAGTACTCGATGCCGCCGGGCGTGACGCCCTCCTTCATGTCCTGGTACAGCGGGCAGCGGCGCACGTCGATCGGGAAGCGCTCGCGCAGGTTGGAGCGGAATTCCTTCGCCGCCTCCTCGGTGAGCGGGAACTCGCGGGCGGGCAGCAACTCGACGCGTTCCACCTGCTGCTGCGAACGCTGCGTCTCGGGATCGAAGCTGCGGATCGACTCGACCTCGTCGTCGAACAACTCGATGCGGTACGGCTCGGCGGTGCCCATCGGAAAGATGTCCAGCAGCGCGCCGCGCACGGCGAAGTCGCCCGGCTCGGCCACCTGCGGCACGTGGCGGTAACCGGACGCTTCCAGCCGGCGCTGCTCGGCGGCCAGGTCAAGCTGCTGACCCTTCGACATCACCAGGCCGGAGCCGGTGATGTGGGCGCGCGGCGCGATCCGCTGCATCAGCGTGGCCACCGGCACCACCAGCACGCCGCGCTTGACGCCGGGCAGGCGGTACAGCGTGGCGATGCGTTGCGAGACGATTTCCGGATGCGGACTGAACGCGTCGTAGGGCAGCGTCTCCCAGTCCGGGAATTGCAGCACCGGCAGGCCGTCGGCAAAGATGCCCAGCTCCGCTTCGAGTGCCTGCGCGCGCTGGGTGTCGCGCGCCACCACTACCAGCAGGCCTTCATGCGTGCGCGCCGCCTCGGCCAGCAGCAAGGCGCGCGCCGAACCGTGCGGCGGCAGCCAGTAGCGGCGCTGCTTGGGCGTGGTGGGGAGAGGTGGATGCTTGATCGGACCGGACATAGCCGACTAGTGTAACGCGGTGGCCCGGTCGGGCTGCGCAGGGCAGGCACCGCCCGCCACAGCGAGTCACGTCGACTGAAGAGCCTGCGGGCAGTGCCCGCCTTACAGCTTCAGGGTGATCAGCGCCGTACCGGGTTCGTCGGGAATCGCGCGCTGAGTGAAACCCAGCTCCTTGCACAGCTGCAGCATCGGCCGGTTTTCCTGCAGCACGTAACCCCACAGTTCGTACAGGCTGCGGCGCCGGCAATCATCGACCAGCCGCTGCATCAGCAGCGCGCCGAGGCCGATGCGGCTCCAGGCGTGCTCCACCAGCACCGAGAACTCGGCAGTGTCGGTGGTGTCGTCGACGTAGATGCGCCCCACGCCACGCATCTCCGCCGGGTGGAGAGATTCGTCCATCAACACGAAGGCGGTTTCGCGCGAGGGGTCGATCCGGCACAACTGCTGCGCCATCGGCGTGGGCAGTTCGGACATCGCGTGCAGGAAGCGGCGGCGGATCTCCTCCGGCGACAAGCGGGTGAAACAGCGCTGCATCGCCGCCACGTCACCCGGTTCGATCATCCGCAGGGTCAGTTCGCGCTCGTCCTGCGTACGTACCTTCTCCCCGGCGGCCGGGGCGAAGGGTTTTGGGGCAAATCGCTGCCCGCTGCGCGGCGGCAGCGAGGCATGTGACGCAGGGGAAACGAAGTCGATGGCGGGAATCATGGGCGTTCCATACTTTTGCGTATTGTGTGCAATGCAGCATGATTATGCAACGGGCAACCGC
>CALCWL010000063.1 GCA_937906285.1 uncultured Rhodanobacter sp.
GAACTGGCCAGGGTCGGCGTGCGCTTCGAACGATGGGAAGCGAACCAGCCGATCGCCCCGGGCGCCAGCCAGGAGGAAGTGATCGCGGCCTACCGCAGCGACATCGACCGCCTGATGGGCGAGGCCGGCTACCGGGCCGTCGACGTGATCAGCCTCGCGCCCGACCATCCCGACCGCGCCGCCCTGCGCCAGAAGTTCCTCAGCGAGCACACCCACAGCGAAGACGAGGTGCGCTTCTTCGTCGCCGGCTCCGGCCAGTTCACCCTTCACGTGGACGGCAAGGTTTACGACGTGCTGTGCGAAAAAGGCGACCTGATCGGCGTGCCCGACGGCACGCGGCACTGGTTCGACATGGGCGAATCGCCATCCTTCGTGGCGATCCGGCTGTTCACCAACAAGGAAGGCTGGGTCGCCAACTTCACCGGCGACGACATCGCCACTCGCTTCCCCCGCATGTCGCCAGGCCGGTAGAAGCCTGCCAGCGCTGCGATGCCTTCCCGATTCCCGATTCTCGTCCCAAATGACCGAAATCCGCGCCATCGTCACCGACATCGAGGGCACCACCAGCTCGATCGACTTCGTCCGCGACGTGCTGTTCCCGTTCGCACGCAAGCGGCTGCCCGCATTCGTCGAAACCCATGGCGATCGCCCCGACGTGCAGCACTGGCTGCATGAGGCCGCGCGCGAAGCCGGCCTGATCGAGGCGGAGCGACAAGAGGTGGTGGAACTGCTGCTGCAATGGATCGCGCAGGATCGCAAGTCCACCGCGCTCAAGGCGTTGCAGGGCATGATCTGGAAGGAAGGCTACGCCAGCGGCGCCTACCGCGCCCACATCTACCCCGAGGTGGCCGCCCGCCTGCGTGCCTGGCGAGCCGATGGTCTGCGCCTGTACGTGTACTCCTCCGGTTCGGTACCGGCGCAGCAGCTGTTCTTTCGCTACTCGGAAGCCGGCGACCTGACGCCCTTGTTCGCCGGCTATTTCGATACGGAAACCGGCCCCAAGCGCGAGGTGCAGTCCTACCGCCGCATCGCCGAAGCCGTGGGCGAGGAGCC
>CALCWL010000064.1 GCA_937906285.1 uncultured Rhodanobacter sp.
CGCCTTCATGCCGCCGCGGCCGTAGGCCTGCATGTAGTCGGCGAACACCGGGTTGAGCAGCAGCGGCACGTGGCCGAACAGGTCGTGGAACAGGTCCGGTTCGCTCAGGTAGTCGAGCTGGTCGGGCTTCCTGATCCACCAGCTGACCGGGAAGCGCCGGTGGGCCAGGTGGTCGAAGAACACCTCGTCCGGCAGCAGGCCTTCCACCGCCACGATCTGCCAGCCGGTGGCCGCGCCGAGCACGTCGTTGAGTTCGCTGAACTTCGGGATGCCGCCTTCGCCCATGCCGAAGCGTTCCACCCCCTCCATGAACTCGCGGCAGGCACGCCCGGGCAGCAGTTCGCGCTGGCGCTTGAACAAGGTGTCCCACACCTCGTGGTCGGTCTTGCTGTAGCTGGCCCACGGCTGTTCGACCACGCCGGTGGCGTAGACCGGCACGTAGCCGCGATCGGTGTGCTGGTGTTCGATCTTGCGCGGCGCGGGGGTTTCCATGGCGGTCTCCGGAGACAGCGGGTTCGAAGCGCCAGCTTAGGCCCAATCGCGGGCACGAAGCTTGTTTTGTTGCCGAATACCGGGCACAGCTTGCATTATTCTTGCTCGCATCACGCCAAACGCCGGAGAATCTTGCCATGGCCACGCTGGACCGCATCGACCTGCGCATCCTCGCCGTGCTGCAGGGCGAAGGCCGCATCAGCAATGCCGAGCTGGCCGAACGGGTCAACCTGTCGCCCTCGGCCTGCCTGCGCCGGCTGCAGCGGCTGGAATCGGCGCAGATCATCACCGGCTACGCCGCCCAGGTCGATCCGCAGGCGGTGGGCCTGGGGCTGCAGGCGTTCGTGCGGGTGCAACTGGCCAAGCACGAACACGCCGCGGTGGAGCGTTTCGTGGAACGGGTCAACGGCTGGCACGAGGTCGTCGCCTGCCACGCGCTGACCGGCGACATGGATTACCTGCTGCACGTCTACGTCGCCGACTTGGCCGATTTCTCGCGCTTCCTGCTCGATCATCTGCTGAACGCCAGCGGCGTGGCCGACGTGAACTCCAGCTTCGTGCTGCGCACCGTCAAGCGCTCGCCCTCGCTGCCGCTGCAGCATTTGCAACGGTGAGGCGCAGGCGGCGAGTCCGTTCAGCGCCGGCATGGCCGCACGGCCGCCGACTAACGCTAAACTAACTCGTTGATGAGCCTCGACACCGCCACTTCCGCCGATCGCGACCTGCGGCGCCCGCTGCGTTATTTGTGGCGGGTGCCGTTGCTGCTGATGCATGCCGTGCTGGCGATCCTGCTGGCCGGGCTGGTGATGAGCTGGAACCGCGACCGGGTGATGCGCGACGGCCGCGAGCCGTTCCCGCACCGGCTGGTGCGCTGGTGGTCGCTCGGCCTTATGCGCATCTTCGGCTTGCGTGCGGTGCGTGTGGGCCAGCCGCTGCCCGATCCGGTGCTGTTCGTGGCCAACCACAGCTCGTGGATCGATATCGAGCTGCTGCACAGCCAGCGCGCGGCCTGCTTCGTGGCCAAGGCGGAGATCGCCGGCTGGCCGCTGGTGGGCTGGCTGGCCGCCAACGGCGGCACCATCTTCCACCGGCGCGGCAGCAACCATTCACTGGCCGCAGTCATGCAGGTGATGGTCGAACGCCTGCGCGCCGGGCGCTCGGTGGCGGTGTTCCCCGAAGGCGGCAGCGGCTACAACGGCGTGCTCAAGGTGTTCCACGCGCGCATCTTCCAGGCGGCGCTCGAAGCCGACGTGCACGTGCAGCCGGTGGCGCTGCGCTTCGCCCGCGACGGCCGCCGCGTGATCGACGCCGGTTTCCGCGAGCACGAGAGCTTCCTGGCCAACTTCCTGCGCCTGCTGGGCGAGCCGCCGATGGATGCCGAGGTGCATTTTCTGAGCGTCGTGCCGGCCAGCGCGGACGGCCGCCGGCGCATGGCCGAGCAGTCGCGCGAACGCATCGCCGCGGCGCTCGCGGATCGCCCTGCATGACGCTGCCGCAGGGCAAGGATTTCCGCCCGTCCTGGCCCCTGCGCAGCGGCCATATCCAGACCATGTTGTCTTCCAGCGGCGTGCGCCGGCTGCTGCTGCCGCGCGCAGCGAAGACCGTGCTGGAGGGCGCCGAGCCGGTGGTGCTCGACGGCGGCGGCGGCGTGCGGCTGAGCGGCGCCTACACCGCGCAGAAGAGCCGTGCGCAGTCGCGCGGACTGGCCGTGCTGTTTCACGGCTGGGAAGGCAGCGTCGATTCCACCTATGTGCTGCAGACCGGCAGCCGCCTGCTCGCCGACGGCTGGGACATCTTCCGGCTCAACTTCCGCGACCACGGCGACAGCCACGGCCTCAACGAGGCGCTGTTCCACTCCTGCCGGCTCGACGAGGTGGTGCACGCGCTGGGCGAGATCGCCACGCGCTGGGGCGCGCGGCCGATGGCGGTGGCCGGCTTCTCGCTGGGCGGCAATTTCGCGCTGCGCGCGGCGATGCAGACCTCGCGCGTGGGGATTCCGCTCGGCTACGCCTTGGCGGTGTGCCCGATCATCGATCCGGCGGTGGGGCTGTTCTCGCTGGAGGAAACGGCGCCGTGGTTCTACCAGGCGTACTTCATGCGCAAGTGGCGCCACTCGCTGCTGCTCAAGCAGAAGGCGTTTCCGCAGCACCAGTACTTCGAGATGTCGGAGCTGAAGAAGCACCTGCGCGGGCTGACCGAGGCGCTGGTGCTGCGGCATACCGACTTCCAGTCGCTGCAGCAGTATCTGGACGGCTATTCGGTCGCCGGCGACGCGATGCAGGCGATGCAGATTCCGGCCACCATCCTCACCGCTCGCGACGACCCGGTGATTCCGGTCGGCAGTTTCGAGCAACTCGAATTGCCGCCCAACGTGGAACTGGACATCGCCCCGTACGGCGGCCACTGCGGTTTCATCCGCGACTGGGGCATGGTCAGCTTCACCGACGACTACATCGCGGCGCGCTTCAACGCGCTGGCCGACGGCGCCTCGCCGATCGGCTGATCACCCGCCCGTGCAAGGGGGAGCCATGATCCAGGCACGCGACATCATCGGCCGGCGCGCGATGCGTCGGGGACTCGCGTTGTGGCTGGCCGCTTTTCCCGCCGGGCTGTGGCTGGCGGCGCCGGCCGTGGCCACGGCGTTGCAGCGTTCGTTCGAGCCGGCCGAACCGGCGCCGCTGGCGACTGCGTCCGACGACGCACGCTTCCACGCTGCCGTCGAAGGCGGCCCCGACGAGGCGGCCGCGCTCACGGCGAAACCCGGTGTCGGCTTCAGCGGCCTGCATTCGCTGCACTACCGCGGTGACGCCGGCGGGCCACAGCAGGTCGCGCTGTACGCGGTGAACCTGCCGGTGCGCGCGGACACGCAGCTGTCGTACCTGATCTTTCCCGTCTCCACTGCGGGCGATCTGCGCAACCCCGCCAACTACGTGGCGGTGGACCTCGTGTTCGACGACGGCAGCCGGCTGTCCGCCCGCGGCGCGCGCGACCAGCACCGTGTCGGCGCGTCGGCGCGCGCGCAAGGCGAGGGCCGCACGCTGTATCCGGATCAGTGGAACTGCCTTTCGGTCGACGTGGGCGCGGTGGCTGCTGGCCGCACCGTCAAGCGCATCGTGCTGGCGCACGACGGCCCGGCCGCCCGCTTCGAGGGCTACCTGGATGACCTGCGCATCGGCCCCGCGGCGGTCGACACGCGCCGACATCCCAGCGACTTTGTCGACACCCGCCGCGGTACCAATTCCAACGGCCGCTTCTCGCGCGGCAACAACTTTCCCGCGGTGGCCGTGCCGC
>CALCWL010000065.1 GCA_937906285.1 uncultured Rhodanobacter sp.
ATCTGGCTGGCCAGTCAGAACGAGCAGTTCGACGCGGTCAGCGACTGGAACCGCGAGTTTCCGGATCAACCGATCCACGTCGCCTGGCACGACAGCGAGTGGTCCATGCTCGACAGCTGGGCCATGCCTACCTTCTACCTGTTCCGCCACGGTCAACTGGTGAGGAAGTTCAGCGGTTGGGAAGGCGTGGACACCTTGAAGCAATCCTTGCGCGAGGGCGGCTTACTGCAGTGAGTCCCGTCAGGCACCGACGCACCGGGGCGCGCTACCATCGGCCCACCTAGCGCTGCGGGACTCCGCCATGGCCCACGACAAGCTTGCCGTTCTGATCGATGCCGACAACGCCCGCCCGGCGATCGTCGAGGGGTTGATGGCGGAGGTGGCCAAGTACGGCACGGCGCACGTCAAGCGCATCTACGGCGACTGGACCAAGCCGGACCTGAACGGCTGGAAGGACGTGCTGCTGCGCCACTCGATCCAGCCGATCCAGCAGTTTCGCTACACGGTGGGCAAGAACGCCACCGACTCGGCGATGATCATCGACGCGATGGACCTGCTCTATTCCGCGCGCTTCGACGGCTTCTGCATCGTCTCCAGCGACAGCGACTTCACCCGGCTCGCCTCGCGCATCCGCGAATCGGGCCAGACCGTGTACGGTTTCGGCGAGAAGAAAACCCCCGAACCGTTCCGCACCGCCTGCGACAAGTTCATCTACACCGAGGTGCTGGTGCAAGCCACCGAGGCCGAACCCAGCGCCGGCGTGAAACGGCGCAGCGCGAAGGAGCTGCGCGGAGACACGCAACTGATGAATCTCCTGCGCAATGCCATGGAAGCGGCCTCGGACGACTCCGGCTGGGCCAGTCTGGGTGCGGTCGGCAGCATCATCAGCAAGCAGTCGCCGGACTTCGACTCGCGCAACTACGGCTACGCCAAGCTCAGCGGCCTGATCAACGGCATCGGGCTGTTCGAGGCCGATGAGCGGCAGATGGGCGGCGGCAAGCATCTCTACGTGCGCCCGCGCAGTACGCGCAAGTGAACGACGCGCTGCCGCGCTACCTGCAGGCCGCGCTCACCGCTGTGCCTGCCGCGCCGCTGCTGGTGGCGTTCAGCGGCGGACCCGATTCCACCGCTCTGCTGCACGGGTTGGCCCACGAACCGCTGGCCCGCGCACGCGGGCTGCGCGCCGCACACGTCGATCATGGGTTGCATGCCGACAGCGCGCGCTGGGCGGCGCACTGCGCACGTTTCTGCCAAGCTCTCGACGTGCCTTGCGCACAGGTGCGCGTGGAGGTGCCGCGTGATGACGGCAAGGGGCTGGAGGCCGCCGCGCGGCAGGCACGCCATGCCGCGCTGGCCGACCTGCTGCACGATGGGGAGTGGCTGCTGTTCGGTCACCATCGTGACGACCAGGTCGAGACCGTGCTGTTGAAACTGCTGCGCGGCGCGGGACCGGAAGGGCTGGGCGGCATGCGCATGCGACGACCGTTCGGCTCGGGCCAGCTGTGGCGCCCGCTGCTGCAGCTGCCGCGGGCCACGCTGCTCGACTACGTCGCCGCCCACCAACTCGACTGCATCGACGATCCTTCCAATGCCGACACGCATCTCGCGCGCAATCGCCTGCGCCACGAGGTTCTTCCCGGGCTGCTGCGGTACTGGCCGCAGGCCTGCGACTCCATCCTGCACAGCGCCGCACTGAGTCGCGACGCCGCCGACGCGCTGCGCAGCCAGTGGCTGCCCGCGTTCGATGCCCTGCACGACCGGGCCAGCGGCAGCCTCGACCTGATCGGCTGGCGCGCACTGCTGCCCGCCCTGCGCGAGCCGCTGCTCGACCACTGGCTGCACGCGCGCGGGTTGTCCGCCCCCGGTGCGGCGCAGCGTCGGCAGATCGAGCGCCAGTGCGATGCGCGTGCCGGCCAGCTGCCGTGCGTGCGCTGGGCCGGCACCGAGCTGCACATCTGGAAGCAGCGGCTGTGGGCCTTGCCGACACAGGCACCCGTCGATCCCGACTGGCAACAGCACTGGAGCGGCGAACCGCTGGCGTTGCCGGACGGCGGCGAACTGGCGCTGACGGCGCCGGCGGCCCGCCTGGCGCAACCGCTGCAGGTGCGCATGCGCCGCGGCGGCGAGCGCATCCGCCCCGCGGGTGATCCGCACACGCGCGAGCTGCGCAGCCTGTTCCAGCAGGCGCAGATGCCGCCGTGGCGACGCAACGCGTGTCCGCTGCTGTATGCCGATGGCGAGCTGATCGCCGTGGCCGACCGCTGGATCAATGCTCGCGGCGCCGAACTGTTCGCCCGCACCGGTGCGCAGCCCCGCTGGTGCCCGGGACGCTGATCCAGGTCACGCCCGCGGCTTGCCGCGATGCCGCCCCGATTGATTCGCCCGCCGCGCTGCGCTAGCGTTGCGGGCCATGGCCAAGACTGCTCCCAAGACCGCTGCCGATCCCGCTTCCGCCGTCGATTTCGAACACTCGCTCGACGAACTGGAGCAACTGGTCACCCGCATGGAAGGCGGCGAGCTGAGCCTCGACGAGTCACTTGCTTCATTCGAGCGCGGCATCGGCCTGTTCCGTCATTGCCAGCAGTCGCTGCAACAGGCGGAACTGCGCGTACGCCTGCTGCTGGACCCCGATACCCCCGACCGCGCCGAACCGTTTGAACCCGAACTCTGAGTCCACCGAACTCGGCCCCGCCCTGCAGTCGCTGGTCGCCCGCGCCGAGCGCGCGCTGCAACGCTGCCTGCCGCCAGCCGTCCACGCCACCGATCACCTGCGTCGCGCCATGCACTATGCCGTGATGGGCGGCGGCAAGCGGCTGCGCCCGATGCTGGTCTACGCCACCGCCCATGCGCTGGACGAGGATGGCCCGGCGCTGGACACCGCCGCCTGCGCGGTGGAACTGATCCACGCCTACTCGCTGGTACACGACGACCTGCCTGCAATGGACGACGACGCGCTGCGCCGCGGCCGTCCGACCTGCCACGTGGTGTTCGGCGAGGCGATGGCGATCCTCGCCGGCGACGCGCTGCAGGCGTTGGCGTTCGAGTTGCTGGCTGACGCAGACGCCGATGCCATCGACGCCCGCGTGCGCATCGCCATGCTGCAGACGCTGGGCCGCGCCTGCGGCGCCGATGGCATGGCCGGCGGGCAGGCGCTGGACCTGGCCGCCGTCGGGCGTCCGCTGGAGCTGGCCGAACTGGAATACATGCACGGCTGCAAGACCGGCGCGCTGATCCGCGCTTCGGTGCGCCTCGGTGCGCTGGCCGCCCTGGCGGACGACGGCGCGCTGCAGGCGCTGGACCGTTACGCCAGCGCCGTCGGCCTGGCCTTCCAGGTGCGCGACGACATCCTCGACGTGGAAGGCGAATCCGCAGTGATCGGCAAGACTGCCGGCAAGGACGCGGCGGCCGCCAAGCCCACCTTTCCCTCGATCATCGGCCTCGACGCCTCGCGCACGCGGCTGGCCGAACTGACCGATACCGCGCTGGCGGCGATCGCGCCGTGGGGCGCGCGCGCCGTGCTGCTGGAAGAACTCGCGCGCTATGCGGCGCACCGCACGCATTGACTCGCGGCAACGAAAAGGCGGCCCGCAGGCCGCCTTTTCAATCCATTCGACGAACTACTTGATCAGGCGCAGCGTGAACGGGTAGCGATACGTCACGCCCTCGTTGGCCTTGATCGCGGCAATGATGGTGAACACCAGCCACGCGATGCCGATGATGAACCACAGCGGGATCGCGATGACCAGGCCGATGCCGAACGTCATCACCGAGAGCAGGAACAACACCACAAACGCGATGGCCACCGTGATGTTGAAGTTCAGCGCTTCCTTGCCCTGGTCGTTGACGAACGGCATGGTGTCCTTCTTGATCAGCCAGATCACCAGCGGGCCGATGAAGCAGCCCCAGCCGCCGCCCAGCGCGCCGGTGAGGATCGCACCGAGCAGCGCGGACAGATGCGCGAACATCGCCCACTGCCTTTCCTCGGCGGGCGGAACGCCAGGCGCCGGATCGGTGGGTGCGGGCGGAATGACGGATTCGGGTGGAACGCTCATGCGCATCTCCTTCGACGTCGAAGCTCACCGGCCGCTTGCCGGTCGTGCCGATGCTAGCAAGCCTCGCGCCGCTTTGCCGCAAGAACCTGCCACCCGGGCCAAGCTCGCCGGAGGCTCGGCTACTCGCCGGCGACGGTCATGCGGTCGAGCAGGATCGAACCGGTGAGGACCGGCGAACGCGGATCGACATCGGCGCCTGTCGCCACGATCCCGGCAAACATGTCGCGCAGGTTGGCGGCGATGGTGATGCCCTCCACCGGATGCGCGATGCGGCCGTTCTCCACCCAGAAGCCCGCCGCGCCGCGCGAGTAGTCGCCGGTGACGATCGAGACACCCTGGCCCATCACCTCGGTGACCAGCAGGCCGGTGCCCAGGCGTCGCAGCATGCCGGAGAAATCGGAGACCTCGCCATCGGCCGCGCCCGGGGTCACCACCAGGTTGTGCACCCCGCCCGCGTTGCCGGTGGATTCCATGCCGAGCTTGCGCGCCGAGTAGCTGCCGAGCATGTAACGCGCCAGCACGCCGCCCTCGATCAGGGCGCTGTCGCGGGTGGCCACGCCCTCGGCATCGAACCCGGCCGAGCCCTGGCCGCGCAGCAGGTGCGGCCGCTCGTCGATGTTCAACCACGCCGGCATCACCGCCTTGCCCAGATGATCGAGCAGGAAGCTGGCCCGCCGATACAGCGAACCCCCGCTGACCGCTCCGAGCAGATGCCCGATCAGGCCGCGCGCAAGCTCCGGCGCGAACAGCACCGGGCATTGCCGGGTGGACAGGCCGCGCGCACCCAATCGCGCCAGCGTGCGCTCGGCAGCCTTGTCGCCGAGCGCCTTCGGGCTGATGAAGTCGCCCGCCGCGCGCACGCTGTCGTACCAGTAATCCCGCTGCATGCCGTCCTCGTCGCCGGCGATCAGCGCCAGCGACAACGCATGGCGGGTGCCGCGCTCGCGGCCGACGAAACCGTGCGAGTTCGCGTACACGGACAGACCCTGCCCAGCCTGCACGGAGGCGCCATCGGAGTTGCTGATGCCTGCATGGGCGCGTCCGGCATCCTCGATCGCGATGCCCAGCTCGATCGCCTGCGCGGTGTCGATGTCCCAGGGGTGCCACAGGTCCAGATCCGGGAACGCGCCGGCCATGCGCGCGGCATCGGCCAGCCCGGCGGCCGGATCGGCCTCAGTGTGGCGGGCAATCGCGCAAGCCTGCTCCAGCGTGGCTTGGATCGAATCGGGGTGGAGGTCGGCCGTGCTGGCCGAGCCCTTGCGCTGGCCGAAATACACCGTGAGCCCGAAACCGCGATCGCGGGTGTGCTCGACCGTTTCCACCTCGCCCAGACGCACGTTCACGCTGAGTCCGGTGTCGATGGTGGCGGCTACCTCGGCCTGGCTGGCGCCGGCGAGCCGCGCACGGCGGATCACGTCCTCGGCCAACTCGGCGAGTCGATCCAGTTCGGAGGTACTGCTGTCGCGGCTGACGACGACTTCACTCACGTCGGGTTTTCCTGGGCATGGGGCGGGTAGAATAGGCGACTCGCAATCGCCAGAGCGTTCACATGGGGGCGCGGCGGGAGAATGAAAGGAGCCATGAGCCTTCCCTCGCCACCTGTCCCGGGCATCTATCGCCACTACAAGGGCCAGCGTTACCGCGTGCTGGGCACGGCGCGGCACAGCGAGACGCTGGAACCGATGGTGGTCTACCAGGCCCTCTACGGCGAACATGGCCTGTGGGTGCGACCGGCCGCCATGTTTGCCGAAACTGTTGATCTGCACGGCACGCCGACGGCACGCTTTGCCCTGGAGCAGGTCGAAGCCGACCCCGCCGCCGGCCACGCCTCCGACGATCCACCCGCCCCTGCCGGAATGAACCCGTGAGCCCCAGCCGCAGCCGCAACCAGACCGAACTCGACGAACAGGAGTACGGTCCCAGCCGCACCCAGCAACGCCGCGAGGCGCTGGCGGTGCTGACGCTCGCCGGCCAACTGGTCGAGCTGCCCGCCAGCCGGCTGGCCAGGCTCGACCTGCCTGACGACGTGCGTCGCGAGATCGAGATCACCCGTCGCATCACCGCACACGGCGCCCGCAAGCGCCAGATGGCGTTCCTGGCCAAGGTCATGCGCCGTTTCGGCGAAGAGGATTTCGCTGCCGTACGCGCCGAGCTCGGCGAGAACCGCGAGAAGCAGCGCCAGGACACCGCCGCGATGCATCGCCTCGAAGCGATCCGCGACCGCCTGGTCGATGGCGACGACGCGGCGCTGGCCGCAGTGATCGCCGAGCATCCGCAGGTCGATCGCCAGCACCTGCGCTCGCTGGTGCGCCAGGCGCGGCTGGAGCGGGGGACGCCGAGCAAGCCGCCCCGCGCCTTTCGCGAGATCTTCCAGCTGCTGAAGGAACTGGCCGCCGACAATTCCGGCGCTTCCTGAGCAGGCCGGCTCACGCCCGCACGGCCGACTGCACAGGCTCGCGAACTGCCACGCATCGCCCGTCGCAAGGACGCGCGGAGCCGGTGCCGGCCGATTGACGGCCATGCGCTGGCTGACATAGGCTGACAATCTTTTCCCACCGCCTCGCGAGTCGCCAACCATGAGCCTGGAACTGCACATCACCCTCAGCGACGCTGACCTGAAGCTGTTCGTCGACAGCATCACCGAGGCGCGGAAGCAGGTGGACACCGTGGACGCCATCAGCATCGTCGGCGCCGCGCGCAAGCTGCTCGAGGAAACCAATCGCGCAGAACTGCCTGACTTCGTCGCCAACCGACTGAAGCACCTGGACACGATGATCACCATGATCGAGGATGCCGGCTTCGCCCTGCCCGAGGAGGATCGCGACAACGTGCTGGCCGCGCTTGCGTACTTCTCCAGCCAGGATGACGTCCTCCCCGACAATGTTCCCGTGCTGGGCTTCCTCGACGATGCCATCATGATCGAACTGTGCATGCGCGAGCTGCAGTACGAGATCGAGGCCTACGACGACTTCCGCCACTGGCGCGACAATGAGGCGACCCGTCGCGGCGAAAGCAAGGCCGGCCTGATGCTGAATCGCGTGGAATGGGCCGAGGTTCGTCGCCAGGAAGCCATCGAACGCATGCACCGCCGCCGCCGCGAAGCCTATGCCGGCGGCAGCTGGACGCCGGTGCTGTTCAAGGTGCGCTGAGTCCGCGCCGACGCCATTGACGAAGGGCGCCGCGGCGCCCTTCGTCGTTTCCGCCAACGACAAAGGCCGGCAGTTTCCTGCCGGCCTTTGTCTTGTGTCTGGCGCCCGAAGTTGGACTCGAACCAACGACCCCCTGATTAACAGTCAAGTGCTCTAACCAGCTGAGCTATTCGGGCGGGAGCTGCGTAGTTTGTCGAGGCGGCGGCGTACTGTCAAGCCGCCGGCCGCATGAGCAGCCGGCGATTCAGTGGGTGATCACGCGGTAGCAAGGCACGTAGGCCGAACCGCCCGGCAACTTCATGCGGTGCTGCTGCACGAAGGCCTGCAGCAGTTGGTCCAGCGCGCGCATGATGTCGACATCACCGTCAATGGCGAAGGGTCCATTGCGCTCGATCGCCTGCACGCCTTCCTCCTTCACGTTGCCCGCGACGATGCCGGAGAACGCCCGTCGCAGGTCGGCGGCCAGCTCGTGGCGTGGACGCCCGTGGCGGATCTGCAGTGCACTCATCGCCTCGTGCGTGGGCCGGAAGGGTTGCTGGAACTCCACGGGGATCTGCAAGGCCCAGTTGAAGAAGAACGCGTCCTTGGTATCCAGGCGGTTGTGGCGCACCTTCTCCAGTCCCTTGACCATCGTGCGCGCCACGGTCTGGGGGTCGTCGACGATGATCTGGTAATGCTGCGCCACCCCGTCGCCCAGGGTCAGCCGCAGGAAACGGTCGATCTGCTCGAAGTAGGCGGCCGACTGGCGTGGCCCGGTGAAGATCAGCGGGAACGGCGTGCTGGCATTGTCCGGGTGCAGCAGGATACCGAGCAGATAGAGGATCTCCTCGGCGGTGCCGACGCCGCCGGGGAATACGATGATGCCGTGGCCCAGGCGCACGAACGCCTCCAGCCGCTTCTCGATGTCCGGCATGATCACCAGGTGGTTGACGATCGGGTTCGGCGATTCGGCCGCGATGATGCCCGGCTCGGTGATGCCGATGTAGCGGTTGTGCCGGCGCCGCTGCTTGGCGTGCGAGATGGTCGCGCCCTTCATCGGCCCCTTCATCGCGCCCGGGCCGCAGCCGGTGCAGATGTCCAGCCCGCGCAGGCCGAGCTGGTAGCCGACCAG
>CALCWL010000066.1 GCA_937906285.1 uncultured Rhodanobacter sp.
GCCTCGTTCTCCGCGCGCAGCACCGAGCAGGTGATGTAGACCAGCCGCCCGCCCGGCGCCAGCAAGGGCCACAGCGCGGCGAGGATGCGCCGCTGCTGCGCGCCCATCATGGCGATGTCGCTCTCGCGCCGGTGCAATCGCACGTCCGGGCGCCGGCGCAGCACGCCGGTGGCCGAGCAGGGCGCGTCGATCAGGATGCGGTCGAACGGCTGGCCCTTCCACCAGCGTGCAGGCGTGCCGGCGTCGCCGACCACGATCTTCGCGTCCAGTCGCAGGCGCATCAGGTTCTGCCGGATGCGTTCGGCGCGCGCGGGTTCGAACTCCAGCGCGGTGAGTTCGATGTCGGCGCGTTCCAGCAAGTGGCAGGCCTTGCCGCCGGGGGCTGCGCAGGCGTCCAGCACGCGCTGGCCGGGTCGCAGGTCGGCGAGGTCGGCGGCCACCTGGGCGGCACCGTCCTGCACCGCGAAGTGTCCGTCCTCGAAACCGGGCAGGCGGGTGACGTCGGTACTGTGCGGCAGCACCACGGCATCGGCCAGCCACGGATGGGCGGTGGCCGCATGGCCGGCCGCCTGCAGCTGGCCGATCAACGCTTCGCGCTGACCGCGCCGGCGGTTGACTCGAAGCATCAGCGGCGGCTCGCCGTTGTCGGCCGCCATCACGGCGGCAGCCTGTTCTGGCCAGTCTCGCTGCAGCGCCTCGGCCAGCCAGGCGGGATGGGCGTGGCGTGTGGCGGGGTTGGCGTCGAGAGCCGCCAGGCGTGCGGTGCGCTCGCGCTGCCAGCGCCGCAGCACGGCGTTGACCAGTCCGGCCAACTGCGGCCGCTTCAGTGCGCGCACCGCCTCGACGGTGGCGGCGACGGCCGCGTAATCCTGCAGTTCGAGGATTTCCAGCTGCACCAGCCCCAGCACCAGCAGTGCGTGCACTGCCGGGTCCTTGTGGCGCAGCGGTTTCTCCAGCAGCCCGTCGATCGCCGGGTCGAAGCGCAGCCACCAGCGTGCGCCTTCACTGAGCAGGGCCATCAGCAGGGCGCGGTCGCGGGCGTCGGGCAACCGCGGGGCGGAGCGCTCCATCACCTCGCGCAGCGAGGCGCCGCGCAGGGCGATCTCGGCCAGACCCCTGGCGGCGAGGGTGCGGGTATCGGTTTTCACGGGCGCAGGCGCAGGTCGGGGCGGGCGTTGAGGTAGTCCGTCGCGCCGATGCGCTTGCCGCCGGCGCGCTGCACCGCGGTGATGCGCACGGCGCCGCTGCCGCAGGCGACGTCGATGCCTTCGCGCCCGGCCGCAAGCAGGCTGCCCGGGGCGGCATGGTGGTCCACCTCAATGGCGCGCGCGGCCCAGATCCGCAGCGATTCGCCGGCGATCTCCGCCTCGGCTACCGGCCACGGGTCGAATGCGCGCACCTGGCGTTCCAGCTCGATGGCCGGACGGCGGAAGTCGAGCTTCGCCTCGGCCTTGTCCAGCTTGTGCGCGTAGGTCACGCCGTCGGTCGGCTGCGGCGTAGCGACCAGCGTCTCGCCCGCCAGGGTACGACGCAGGCCCTCGGCCAGCAGCTCGGCGCCCAGCGCGGCGAGGCGGTCGTGCAGCGAGCCCCCGGTGTCGTCGCGGCGGATCGGGGTGCGCCGGCGCAACAGCACCGGGCCGGTATCGAGGCCGGCCTCCATCTGCATCAGGTCGACCCCGCTCTCGGCGTCGCCGGCGAGGATCGCGCGCTGGATCGGCGCGGCGCCGCGCCAGCGCGGCAGTACGCTGGCGTGCACGTTCCAGCAGCCGAGCCGCGGGATCGCCAGCACCTTGCGCGGCAGGATCAGGCCGTAGGCGACCACCACCAGCAGGTCGGGGCGGTAATCGGCCAGCCGTTGCTGAACCTCGGCGGATTTCAGCGATTCAGGCTGCTCGACCGCCACCCCGGCGGCCAGCGCGGCCTGCTTGATCGGACTGGGCGCCAGCTTGCGGCCGCGGCCGGCCGGGCGGTCGGGCTGGGTGTAGACGGCCACCAGTTCGGCGCCGCTGGCGCGGCAGGCCTCGAAACAAGGCACGGAGAACTCGGGGGTGCCGGCGAACGCCAGCCGCAGGCGGCCGCTACTCAAGCACTCGCCGCCTGCTTGCGCTGCTTGTCGAGCCGCTTCAGCAGCAGGCTGCGCTTGAGCGGCGACAGGTAATCGACGAAGACCTTGCCGTCCAGGTGGTCCATCTCGTGCTGGATGCATACGGCCAGCGGACCTTCGGCCTCCACCACGATGTCCTTGCCGTCCACGTCCTGCGCCTTGACCTTTACCTTCAGCGCGCGGGTGACGTCGGCGTACAGGCCGGGAAACGACAGGCAGCCCTCCTGGTAGACCTGCGAGCCGTCCTTCTCCAGCAGCTGGGCGTTGATCAGCGCCAGCGGCTGGTTGCGCCCCTCGCTCATGTCGGTCACCAGCACCCGCTGGTGCACGTTGACCTGGGTGGCGGCCAGGCCGACGCCGTTGGCCGCGTACATGGTTTCGAACATGTCGGCCACGAACTGCTTCAACTTGGCGTCGAACGCGGTGACCGGCGCGGCGCGGGTGCGCAGGCGCGGGTCGGGGAACTCCAGGATGGAAAGTATGGACATCGCTTCACCTCGGCGTCGAAAGTGCGGGCGATTTGGTAAAAACCCCACCCCGACGCGAACTAGAATGTGCATCATTGTACGTCGGCAAGCACGCGAGCGCAGACGATTTTTGCCAACCCGCGCCAGTTGCGCGGGTTAACCATTCGGTTACACTCGGCCGAGCATCTGGGGAAGGGGGATTCCCGCCAATGATCAGAAAGACAATCGTGTTGCTGGCCGGCATGCTGGTCACCCTGACCGTCTATGCCGCGGGCGCGCAATTGCGTGCCAATCACCCCGACAGCTACACCGTTCGCCGTGGCGACACCTTGTGGGACATCTCCGCCAAATTCCTGGCCAAGCCGTGGCTGTGGCCGGAGATCTGGCAGGCCAACCCGCAGGTGCGCAATCCCCACCTGATCTATCCGGGCGACGTGCTCAACCTGTCCTTCATCAACGGTCCGAGCCTGCGGCTGCAGCCCAGCGTGCATCGTGAGGGCGAGGCGGTGCCGGCGATCCCGCTCAGCCAGCTGAAGATGTTCCTGAAAGACATGCGGGTGATGGATTCCAATGCGGTCAGTTCCGCGCCCTACGTGGTCGGGCTGGAAGAGAACCGCCTGCGTGGCGCCGTGGGCCAGAACCTGTACGTGCGCGGCCTGCAGGGCGAGCCGGGCCAGCGCTGGGCGATCGTGCGGCCCAGCCACGTGTTCCGCGGCTTCGACCAGAACGCCCCGGCCGATGCCGACCTGGTGGCGCACGGCCTGGACAGCAATGCGGCGATGGTCAACGCGCCGTGGCGCGAGGATTCGCGCAATGACGGCCACTACGGCAAGGGCGACGACCTCGGCGTCGAGGTGACGGTGATCGGCACCGCCGAGACCCTGCGCACCGGTGATCCGGCCACCCTGCTGCTGCTCGATTCCACCCGCGAGATCCGCAGCGGCGACCGCATCATGCCGGTCGACGAGCATCCGTACGACGCCTACTACTACCCGCATGCGCCGAAGTCGCTGCCGGCCGACGCCAAGGTGATCGGTTTCGCCGATGCCCTGCGCGCGGCGGGCTCGCGCCAGGTGGTGCTGCTTTCGGTGGGCGCCCGCGATGGCGTCGACAACGGCACCACGTTCTCCATCTTCGAGCCGGGCGAGACCATCCACGACGACGTGGCCAGCAACAGCTGGAACCGCAGCGTGGGCAAACGGGTGACGCTGCCGGATGAGTATGTCGGCCACGTCATGGTGTTCCGCACCTTCGACCGGGTCAGCTACGGCCTGGTGATGGACAGC
>CALCWL010000067.1 GCA_937906285.1 uncultured Rhodanobacter sp.
AGCGACGGCAGGCGGCCGCCGGCGAAGCTGCCGGTGCGGGCGAGGATCTGCGCGTAGTGCGCGGTGAACCACTGCCACATCGCATCGCGCTGGGCGATGGTGTCGCGCTCGCCCATCAGCAGCCGGCCCATCTCGCCCACCTTTACCGCGTCGGTCAGGGCGAAGTCGCGCACCTGTTCGGCCAGCGCCGGGTCCTGCACATACGACAAGCCGTCGAGGATGCCGTTGCGCAGCGCCGGGTCGCTGGTGCGGGGCAGTTCGGCGATCAGCGCGTCCACTGCGGACTTGCCGTGCGTCTGCACCGCCACGCCCAGCGCATCGCCGAGCAGGTCGGGGTTGGCGGCCGCCAGGTCCAGGCGGCCGTTTGCGCCGGGCTTGAGTGCCGCCTCGCCCTGCTGCAGCAAGGCCGCGCGCACCTCGGGCACGCGGAAGTCGAACGCCAGCGCGCCGGCCAGCGTGCCGCGCAGCAAGGCGGCGGTGTCCTCCTCGCCGGCCACGCGCCGGTAGCCGAGTTTCTGCAGCCGCGGCAGATAGGCTTCGCGGACCCAGCCGTCCACACGCGCACGCTGTGCATCGGTGCGCGCCACGTGGTGCGCGATCCAGGCGAGCTGGCCCAGCGGCGCGGTGGCGACGTCGGAGATCGGCGAGGCGGTCAGCGGCTTGAACGCGGCCATCACCTCGCCGGCGTCGAGATCGCCGTGACGGAAGCTGGCGCTGACCGCGTCGGCATAGGCGAGCTGCTCGGCGTCGCTGAGCTTGCCGACCACGGCGGTGAGCCGGGTCAGCTGCGGCTTGTCGAGGCTGAAGCGGTAATAGCCGCTGGCGTTCGCGTTGGGCATGACCCAGGTCGGCTTGCCGGCGCCGGGCAGCGCCATCGAGCCGCTGGCCCGGTCGAGCATCTGGCACTCCACCTTGCTGGACGGCGCCTTGTCTTCGCCGCTGGCGGCGGTGCCGTAGCGCACGCACACCGGCACGCCCCACAGGCGCTGCGCCTGCCCCTTGCTGCCCAGCGGCAGGTAGCGGTCCTGGCTCAGCCGCAGCACGGCCTGGCCGTCCTTGTATTCCAGCTTGCTGCGCACGTAGGGCACGCCGGACTGGTTGAGGAAGCTCTGGAACGCATGCTTGAACGGCGCGCCCTTGCCCGCCGCGGTGGCGATGGCATCGACCAGATCATCGGCAGTCGCATTGCCGAACTTGTGCTCCTGGATGTACGCGCGCATGCCCTTGCGGAAGGTGTCCTCGCCCACGTAGTTCTCGAACATGCCGAGCACGCTGGCACCCTTCTGGTAGGTGATGCCGTCGAACGCGGTGGTGATGTCGCCGTTGCCGGTGATCGGCTGGCGCACGCTGCGCGCGCTGACCAAGCTGTCGTTGCCCATCGCGCGCTGGCCGCCGCGCACGCGGTCGAGATCGGCGCGGTATTCCGGATGCACCTGCATGGTCACCTTCTGCTGCATCCAGGTGGCGAACGCCTCGTTGAGCCAGATGTCGTTCCACCACTCGGTGGTGACGGTGTCGCCGGTCCACATGTGCGCCAGCTCGTGCGCGGTGACGTTGAACGAGCCGCGCACGTTGCGCGCGGGGGAATCCTTGTCCAGCAGCAGCAGCCAGTCGCGGAAGGTGACCAGGCCGGGGTTCTCCATCGCGCCGGCGGAGAAATCCGGCGCGGCCAGCAGGTCGAGCTTGTCGAACGGGTAGCCGAAGCCGTAGTAGTTCTCCAGCGCGTGGATGATGCTCGGCGTTTCGGAAAGCACGTGCTGCATGCGATGCCCCTCGCCTTCGGCGGCGACGCCGCGCAGCTGCAGCGGCTTGGCGCGGTACGCATCGGGCGCGATGTCCGGCCCGGCGACGACGTCCCACGGGCCGACCGCGAAGGCCACCAGGTAGGTCGGCAGCGGCACGGTGCGGGCGAAGGTGACGGTCTTCCAGCCCTTGCCCGCGCTCTGCTCGCTCACCGGCTTCGTGTTGGCCACCACGGTCTCGTCGACGGGCGCGGTGATGGAGATGTCGAACGGGGTCTTGAAGCCGGGCTCGTCGAAGCCGGGGAAGGCGAAGCGCGCGCTGATCGGCTCCATCTGCGTCATCGCGTAGGGCTTGCCCTTGGCGCTGACCTTGTACAGGCCCTGCAACTGCGCGTTGAGCGGGGCGGTGTAGTCGATCGTCAAGGTGAGCTGCTGCGGCTGCAGCGTGCTGCCGAAATCGACCCGCGCCACGCCGGCCCGCGGGTCCGCCGCCACGTACTTGCCGGCGTGCACGGTGCCGGCGGCGTCGGTGATCTGCACCTTCGACACCGTCAGGTCCGCGCCGTCCAGCCACAGGTGATCGGAGGCCTTTTCAAGCTTCACCTTGATCGTGGTGGTGCCGGAGAAATCCTTCTGCGCCGGATCCACCTTGAACGCCAGCTGGTACGACTGCGGCACCGCCCAGCCGGGCAAGCGGCCCGTGGGCACCTGTTCGGCGGTAGTGGCCCATGTCGATGCAGCGCAGGCGGCGAGCGCGGTGAACAAGGCGGTCTGGACAAGGCGGCGCATGGCTTCACTCCGGGGCGGGCAAAGCCCCACGCTAGGGGGCGGCGTGACTTTCGACCCAGTGCCATAAGGCATGGCTGGCGGCCTGCGGCATCGCCAACGTTGATTATTCGCGCGGCGCTTCATAGCTATGATCTATCTTTCGGCGGAACCGGGAGCGGCGATGAACCTGCGCGATCTGCAATACCTCGTGGCCCTGGCGGAGCACCGTCATTTCGGTCGCGCGGCGGCCGCCTGCTTCGTCAGCCAGCCCACCCTTTCCACCCAGATCAAGAAGCTGGAAGAGGAACTGGGCGTGTCGCTGGTCGAGCGCGCGCCGCGCAAGGTGCTGCTGACCGAGGTCGGCCGCGACATCGCAAGCCGCGCGCGCGACGTGCTGGGCGGCGTGGATCAGATCCGCGCGGTGGCGCGGCGCACGCGCGATCCGGAATCCGGCACGGTGCGACTGGGCATCTTCCCCACGCTGGGGCCGTACCTGCTGCCGCATGCGCTGCCGCTGGTGCGCGCCGCATTTCCCAAACTGGAGCTGCTGCTGGTCGAGGAAAAGACCGAGGCGATCCTGCGCCTGCTGCGCGAGGGCCGGCTCGATGCCGGCATTCTCGCCCTGACCCTGCACGAGGACAGCCTGCACAGCGAGTTCCTGTTCGAGGAACCGTTCCTGCTGGCGGTGTCCGAGGCGCACCCGCTGGCGCAGCAGCAGGGGCAGCTCAAGCTGCGCGATCTGTCCCACCAGAACCTGCTGCTGCTGGAAGACGGCCACTGCCTGCGCGACCAGGCGCTGGAGGTCTGCCACATGGCCGGCGCCGGCGAGCACGCGGGTTTCCGCGCCACCAGCCTGGAGACCCTGCGCCAGATGGTGGCGGCCAACGTCGGCATCACCCTGCTGCCGGTGATGGCGGTGCAGCCGCCGGTGGCGCCGGTGGACGGCCTGCACCTGATCGAGTTCAAGGGCCACGCGCCCAGCCGCCGCATCGCGATGGTGTGGCGCAAGAGTTCGGCGATGCACGCCTTCCTGCAGCGCCTGGCCGAGGTATTCCGGCAACTGCCCGCCGAATTGCTCGATGCGCATTCGGCGGCCTCGCCGACAGTATCGGCACCGGCAACCCGTCGCGGCCGCAAGGCGACGAGACCCCAGGCATCCGCCACCGACGGCGGCTGAGCGCAGCGCCCGCATCGCGTACACTCCGCGCAGACCGAGGGTCGGGGCCCCATGCGCAAACTTCTGATCGTCGCCGCCGCGTCGCTGGTGCTGCTCGGCGTGCTCAAACATCACGGGCGCGCCGCCGTGCAGCCCGGCCCCGGCGTGCTGGCCCCCGCTGCGCCGGAGCAGGTCGACCTCGACCACGGCGCACAACTGCAGAAAGGCGACACCACCCTCACCACCCGCGCGCATTTCGACATCACCGCCCGCGTGCTCTCGCGCAAGGACTACGGCGGTACCGACGGCGAGCTGGTGCCGCTGGACCTGGCCATGGGCTGGGGCCGCATGTCCGACAGCGACGTACTGCAGCACATCGACATCAGCCAGTCCGGCCGCTTCTACTACTGGCACGTGCAGGAGTTCCCGATCCCCCGGCGCGAGATCGAAACCTCCAGCGCCAACATGCACATGATCCCCGCCGACGCCGACGTGAAAAACCAGCTGGAGCAAGTGCGCACCGGCGAAGTCGTCCACCTGGAAGGCTTCCTGGTCGACGCCAGCCGGCCTGGTGGGTGGCACTGGAACACCTCGATGACCCGCGACGACACGGGGGCGGGGGCGTGTGAGTTGATTTATGTGGAAAGGGTGGATGTGGTGCCGGCGCCGTAGCGGCGCGTAGAGCAAGCCGCGCTGGGAACTGCAAGGCCGGCGGCAAGTTTGCGTGACCTGACGGGCGGCGATGCTCCGCTCCTGATCCGGTTGGCGCGGGACCCGCTTACGATGGCAAGCGCACGGGAGAGCCACCACGGACCGCCGAGGCAGCAAGGCGCGAGAAATATCCCGAACTGTCGAATTCCCGTCCGTCATCCCCGCAAGCCGCCCTCGACAGCCTAAGGCCGATCAAACCGTGGCCCGGCATGCGGTTGACCGCAAGCAGAATCGACCGTGCCGCGGCAGCATGCATATCGGCGTTTTCGAGGTGATAACGCATACAAGCCTCGTTTCGCGAGATATGCACGCCAGCGTGCACCGAATGGCGCACCGAGATGGCGAGGCAACTCCTTGATAGGCTGCAGAACTTCCGACTTGACGGTGCCGCAGCGAGCGCGGAGCATGGCGTGCATATGGCCCGATCTGGGGTCTACTTAGCGTTAGACCTCATGATCATCGATATCGACAAACTCTCTGAACCCGAGCTCATCG
>CALCWL010000068.1 GCA_937906285.1 uncultured Rhodanobacter sp.
TGGCGTGGGCCGAGGGCACGCTGTGGGTGGGCCAGTATCGCGGGCGCAAGATCCACCAGATCGATCCGGCGACCGGCGCGATCCTGCGCACGATCGAATCCGACCGCTTCGTCACCGGCGTCACCTGGGTCGATGGCGAGTGCTGGCACGGCACCTGGGAAAACGACGAGAGCGCCTTGCGGCGGATCGATCCGGTCACCGGCCGAGTGCTGGAGCAGCTCGACATGCCGCCCGGCGTCGGGGTGTCGGGGCTCGCCGCCGAAGACGGCGAGGCGTTGTTCTATTGCGGTGGCGGCCACAGCGGCAAGTTGCGCGCGGTGAAGCGCCCGCGAGGCGTCGCGGCGGCCGGCTGACGGTCGCGGCGGCCGGCTGACGCTGGATTCCAGCTGTCGATGGAATGACGAGCAGAAGGTTTCAGCGGCGCAGCCGCGCCGGGCCCAACATCTCCATCGACAATCCGGCGTCGGCCAGGTGCTGCGGCAATGGCCGGCCCAGCGCCAGGTGCGCGCAGGCCTCGCCCATCGCGGCGCTGGTCTGGATGCCGTAACCGCCTTGCGCGGCGACCCAGAAGAAACCGGGCGCATCGGGCGCGAAGCCCCCGACCAGGTCGCCGTCGGCGACGAACGAACGCAGGCCCGCCCACGTGCGCCGGGGCCGGCGGATCGTCATGGTGGTGGCCTCCTCGATGCGGTGGATGCCCAGCGCGATGTCGTATTCCTCCGGCTGCACGTCGTGCGGGTCGACCGGATCGACGTTGGCGCACGAGCCCAGCAGCAGGCCGGCATCAGGCTTGAAGTAGAAGGATTCGTCGACGGTGTTGACGAAGGGCCAGTGCGCGGTGTCGAGGTGCTCCGGCGGATCGAACACGAAGGCGGAACGCCGCTTCGGCACGATACCGATCGGCGCCACGCCGGCCAGCGTCGCCACCCGATCGACCCAGGCACCGGCCGCGTTGAGCAGCAGCGGCGCGCTGAACGCCCGCTCGCCGTCGTCCACCTGCCAGCCGCCCGCGCCATGGCTGATCGCGCGGATGTCGACATCGAGCCGCAACTGCCCGCCGCGCTCGCGCAGGCCGCGCAGGAAGCCCTGGTGCAGTTCGTTGACGTCGATGTCGGCCGCGCCTGGTTCGTGCAGGCCGATGTGTGCAAAGGCCGGCCGCAGCACCGGCACGGCAGCCCGCACACGGGCCGCATCGTGCAGTTCGATGTCGCGGGTGAACGGCATGATCGCCTCGTACAACGCACGCACCTGGTCGGCCTGCGCTGCATTGCCGATCAGCGTCGCGCCACGCGGTGCGAGGATCGGCTGCGCCGAAAACCCTGCCGGCGGCGCGGCCAGGAACGGCCGCGTCGCGCGGGTCAGCGCACGCACCTGCGGCGAGCCGTAGATCTCGCTGAACAGCGCCGCCGAGCGCCCGGTCGAATGCATGCCGGCGAACGACTCGCGCTCCAGCACCAGCACCTTGGCGTGCGGCGCCAGGAAATAGGCGACCGACGCGCCGGCCATGCCGGCACCGATCACGATCACGTCAGTTTCGATCCGTTCCATCTTCAGTTTTGCCGTTGAAGGAGCCCTATTCCCTATTCCCTATTCCCTATTCCCTATTCCCTATTCCCGATTCCCGGGTCTGCCGCGCCACCACGCTGGTGGCCGTGAGGTCCGCGGTGACGTTGCCCAACGTAGCCAGCGCATCGGGCACGGTATCCACCGCCAGCATCAGGCCGAGCGGGGACAGCGGCAGACCCATCGCCTGCGCCACCGGCAGGTTGGTGGCCACGAAGGTCACCTGGCCGGGCAGGCCCACCGAGCCCAGGCTGACCACCACCGCCAGCAGCGCGCCGGCCAGCAGCTGCGCGGTGGAAAGGTCCACGCCGTAGGCCCAGGCGATGAACGCCGCCGAGGTCAGGTACTGCACCGGGCTGGTTAGCCGGAACAGGCTCACCGCCATCGGCAGCACCAGCGCGGCGACCTGCTTGGGATAGCCGAGCCGGCGGTCGGCGCTTTCCAGCATCGCCGGCAGCGAGGCCAGCGAGGATTGCGTGCTGATCGCCACCGCCTGCGCCGGCACCAGCGCCGGCACGAAGCGGCGCAGCTTCTCGCCGCCGAACACCAGCGCCACCGGCAGCATCATCGCGGTGACGGCGAGGTACAGCAGGCACTCGGTCAGCACGTACACGCCCAACGCGCTGAGCATGCCCAGCCCGGAGCGTGCGCACACCGACAGGATCAGCGCGAACACGCCCAGCGGCGCCACCCACAGCACCCAGCGCACGATCACGATCATCGCGTCGGCGATGGCCTGGAAAAACTCCACCAGCATCGCGCGCCGCGCCGGCGCGATGCGGGTCAGCGCGAAGCCGAGGAACAGCGCGAACACCACCAGCGGCAGCATCGCGCTCTGCGCCGCGGCCATGATCGCGTTGCTGGGCACGATCGCCACCAGCGTGTCGACCCAGTCCACCGCGCCGACCTGCGCCGCGGCCGGCACGCTGGCGTGATCAAGCGCGGCGACCAGCGCCGGGTTGTGCGGAAACAGCGAGAACACCAGCGGCGCCGCCAGCGCGGCGAACAGCGCGCCGCCGGTGAGGATCACGATGAACACCACGATCGCGCGCCGCGCGATGCGGCCCGAGGCGGCCGCGTCGGTGGCGGTGTTGACGCCCACCACCACCAGCGCCAGCACCAGCGGCACCACCGTCATCTGCAGCGCGTTCAGCCACAGCTTGCCGATCGGATGCACCGCGTTGGCCACCTGCAGCGCCACGTCCTCGTTCCAGCCGGCCAGCAGCAGGCCGATCACCGCGCCGGCGGCCAGGCCGGTGAGTACGCGCGCGGTGGGACTCATCGCGCGCCGTCCGCGTCGAGTACAGGCAATTGCCACGTGTTGCGCAGGCGCTCGTACTCCGCCTGCGGCAGCAGCACGAACACCGGGTGATCCTGCGGCTTCAGCCATGCCAGCAGCGACTGCATCGACGCCGGCGTCATCGCGGTGCAGCCGGCGGTGGCGTCGGTAGGCGACTTCCACAGATGGGCGAAGATGCAGCTGCCGCCTTCCGGCGCCGCCTGCGCGTTGTGCTCGATCACGAAGCCGAGTCGGTAGCGCTGGTCGCCATCGGCGTGCAGGTCGCGGCGCATCGGTTCGCTGGAACCCTTGACCGCTTCGGCGCCCACCACGTTCGCATCGACGATGCGGTTGTAGTGCGGCGAGCCGCTGACGTCCATGCACCAGTCGGTCGCGCTCAGCGCGCGGTACGGCAGCGCGGTGGCCGCATGCGCGGCATAGCCGAACGCGGTGCCGATGCGGAACACGCCGGCCGGGCTGCGGTTGTCGCCTTCGCGCTTCACCGGTCCGCCGGTCTGCGGCGGATTCAGGCCCATGCCCCAGCCCGCGCCGTTCTTGCCGATGGTTACCGGCGTGGCGGCGCGCACCTCGCGCCAGCCCTCGCCATCGCGCTCGAACGCGCGCAAGGTGCCGTGGTCGACGTGCCAGTCGGCGGTGGTGACCACGATCATCTGGCGGGCGTTCCGCCATGGTGCATCCGCGGTACCGGCGTGGGCGACGCCGGTGAGCACGACGGCGAAGGTCAGCAAGGCAAGCGTTCGGCGGCGAACAGTCATCGGTTTTCGTCCTGCATGGTGAAGGTGCTCGACCTGCGATCCCGCTTGATATTGCAAATCCCGGATCCCGGCCCAAAAGCATCGCCCGCAAGCGGGCTCCTGCGATTCCCTATTCCCAATTCCCTATTCCCGGCCTTCACGGCTCCAGCATCTGCTGGATCCGGTCGAGGTTGCCCAGCAGCAGGGCGCGGCGGTCGTCGTGGCCCTCGCACAGCTGCACGAACACGCCGTCCAGCAGGTGCTGCAGGGCCGACTGGTACAGCAGCGGCTGGATGTACGGCAGCTCGTCATGGGCGGACACCACCAGTGCAATGTCGGCCAGCGTGCGCAGCGGATTGGCGGTATGCCGCGTCACCGTGATCAGCTGGCCGCGGCGCTCGCGGAAATAGCGGGCGATCTTGCACAGCGCCGGATGGTTGCCGTGCTCGGAGAACATCAGCAGCACGTCGCCGGCGCCGGCGGCGGAGACGTTGGCGGTCATCCGCGCGGTGTCGAAGTTGTGCACGGTGAGGATGCCCAGCAGCGACAGCCGCAGCGCGAAGTTGCGCGCATAGATGTCGTCCTCGCCGAGGCCGATGATGAACACCTTGCCGGCGCGACCGGCCTGGCCGATCGCGTCGGCCACCGCGTCGAGCATCTCCGGCGGGTTGATCAGGCGGGTGGCTTCCTCCGCCTCGGACTTGCGCCGCCACAAATTGCCGGCGAACGCGCCGGCGATGCCGGCGGCCGGCTCGACCTGCAAGGCGTCGCCGTTGTCGGCGCGGGCGATCGCCTCGCCCACGGAATACTTGAGGTCGGGATAGCCCTTGAAGCCGAGCTTCTGGGTGAACTTGACCACGCTGGACTGGCTGATCCCCAGCGCATTGGCCAGTTGCTGGGAGGAGTAGTCGCGCAGCAGGTGTGCGTTCTCCAGCACGAAATCGGCGATGCGCCGCTCCACCGCGGACATCTGGTCGCGTTCCGAACGGATTTTGACCAGCGGCGACATCAGTCCTCGATCCTCTCCAGGCCGCGGATTTCGCGAATGCCCAGGCCGGGCGCGTCCGTTACCGAGATCTCCGATTCGTTGAAGATTACTCCGCCGTCGACCGGGTTGAACTGGCACAGCGAGGGGCCGTCCAGGTCGATCTTGGTGATCGCGTTGGACTTGGCCACCGCCACGTGCACCGCGGCCGCCACGCTGATCGAGGTTTCCAGCATGCAGCCGATCATGCACTCGATGCCGTGCATGCCGGCGATGTCGGCGATGCGGATCGCGTTGGAGATGCCGCCGGTCTTCATCAGCTTGATGTTGATGATGTCGGCCGCGCGCAGGCGAATCAGCTCGATCACCTCCATCGGGCCGAACACGCTCTCGTCGGCCATCACCGGCGTGTGCACGCGCTCGGTGACGTAGCGCATGCCGGCCAGGTCGTTCGCCTTGACCGGCTGTTCGATCAGCTCGAGCTTGATGCCGGCCTCCTCCAGCGTCTGCAGCGCGTATACCGCCTGCTTGGCGGTCCAGCCCTGGTTGGCGTCCAGGCGCAGCAGCGCGCGCCCTTCCACCGCGGCGTAGATCGCCTTGACCCGCTCGATGTCGACGCCGATGTCCTTGCCGACCTTGATCTTCAGCGACTCGAAACCGCGCTCCACCGCGCTGACTGAATCGGCCACCATCTTGTCGATGTAGTCGACGCTGATGGTGATGTCGGTGGTGATCACCGGATCGCCGCCGCCCAGCAGCTTGTACAGCGGTGCGCCGTAGAGCTGGCCCCACAGGTCGTACACCGCGATCTCCACCGCCGCCTTGGCGCTGGTGTTCTTCTCCATCGAGGATTGGATCAGCTGGGTGATCTGGTTGAGGTTGGCGATCTCCTGGCCGATCAGCCTTGGAGAGATGTAGTGGCGGATCGCGTCGATGATCGAGCCGTGGGTGTCGCCGGTGATGACCGCGGTGGCCGGCGCCTCGCCGTAGCCGACCTCGCCGGTGTCGGTGTGCATCATCACCACGATGTCGTCCACCGTGTTGACGGTGCGCAGCGCGGTCTTGAACGGGGTCTTCAGCGGTACCCGCAGCATGCCGAACTGGATGTCGGTGATTTTCATGGAAAGGCCTTCATGGAATCCGTGTCCTGTTTTTTTCTTGGCGTCGGCGCGTTCAATGACGGATGCGCACGATGCTGGTCATGCGCTCGACATAGCTCTGCTGGTCGTTGTAGAGCAGCGGCAGCAACGGGGTCACCGACACCGCGTTGAGCTTGATCCGCGCCTTGCTGCCGTCGGCCTTGCGGTAGCTCATGCCGCCCGTGTCGTGGATCACGTATGGTTGGCCGTGCAGGCGGCCGATCACCATCATCACGTGGCCGGGGATGTAGACCAGGTCGCCCACCTGCAGCGCCTGCGCCGCCTTGATGCGTTCCTCGCGGCTGTCCTTCGCGGTGAACGCGCGATGCTCCAGCGCCGGGCTGATCGCCTGCCTGCTGGTGTTGCGCGGCATCTCGACGCCCATGCTGCGGTACACGTCGGAAACGAAGCCGCTGCAGTCGCGGCCGTCATAGGAATGGCCCCAGCCGTAGCGCTCGCCGAGGAACTTGAACGCCTGGCGGATGATGTTGGCGCGGGTCAGCGGCAGGTAGTCGGCGGCGCTGTCGGTGTTCTTCTGCAGCAGCGCCGGGGTGAAACCCAGCGAGCCGTCGGGCTTGCGCAGCGGCAGTTCCAGCACGTGCGCGGCGTACGGCGTCTGGCCGTTGACCGGCTGGTCAGGCGCCAGGCCGGTCGCCAGCGGCACGCGCGTACCCATGTCCAGCGGCAGCTGCGAGACGGTCGGCGCCTCGCGGGTGAACACGGTGCGTTCCACCGCGCCGGTGATCACCCGGTACGGCGTCCTGTCGGCGTAACCGAACACTTCGGCCGCGCTGCCTTCAGCCACGTTGTCCTTTTCCGTCCACGCCGCATAGCGCGGGCTGACCACGAACAGCCACTGGCCGTCGGCGCTCTCGTGCACGATCGCCACCGGCGTGCCGGGGAATTCGGCGGTCTCCTGGAAGCGGTCGATGTCGGTGTCGCCCTTCTCGCTGAACACGCGCAGCGTGGTGGGGAACGTGCGCAGCGCCGCGCGTCGCACCACCAGGCCGTAGCGTGTCTTCTGCTGCACTGGGATCGCGCCGAGCGCGAGGTCGGCGACCACCGCGTCGAGCGTGGCCGCGCTCACCGGTTTGCCCTCGACGTCGAACAACGGTCGATCCGGCCGTTGCGACAAGCCCTCGATCCAGCCCTCGACGCGGGCGCGGTCCAGTGTCGAAGGCAGCGCGCGCAGGTCGTGCATCGACGGGTCGACCTGCAGCAGCCTGGCGTTTTGCGCCGCGATCGCCGCGCGATCCAGCACCGGTGCATCGGGCTGCGCCAGCCGATCGACCCAGAACTGTGGCGTCAGCTGCGCCTCGCCTACGCCGAGCACGCCGGAGGGCGGCACGACCAGCGCGTCGGCGCCGCGGGCCTGCGGCGGCGCCGCGGCGAGCAGGGGTGCAAGCAGGAGGGTGGCAAGCAGGGGAAATCGCATCATCGTGTCCTGTCGCAGGAACGCATCACGGAAGGGCCAGTTGCTTCAGGATCGACGCCACCATCAGGCCGAAACCGGTGCCCAGGATGTAGCCGAGCAAGGCCAGCAGGATACCCACCGGCACCAGCGCAGCCGAATAGCTGGCCGCCAGGATCGGCGTGGCGGCCACGCCGCCGATGTGCGCCAGCGAGGAGATGCCGCACAGATAGAGGTCGAAGCGGAAAAGTTTCGCGAAGCCGATCAGCAGCAGCGCGTGGATCGCGATGACGGTGACGCCGCATAGAAGATACAGCGGCGCCGCGCCGATGCCGTGGAAGTTGCTCTGCGAGGCCAGCACCGCCACCACGCTGATCAGCAGGGCGCCGGAGATCGTGCTGGCGCCGGGGTAGCGCGCCAGTGGCGTATGCGCCACCACCAGTCCCGCGCCGGTGGCCAGCAGGATCGTCCAGGTGGTCGCGCTGAGCATGCTGGAGGTCGGCAGTCTGGCCGCCAGCCAGCCGGCCAGCGCGGCGGCCAGCAAGGCCATGCCCAGCCACAGCAGCACGCTGTCCGGCGTGGTCGGGCCGCTCGGCTTGGCCTCCGCCAACGGGAGATCGCCGCTGGACCTGGCCCGGGTCCAGCGGTTGAACGCCGGCGCCAGCCGCGCCACCGAGAACAGCACCACGACCCACATCGAGTAGCACAACGCATCGGTGAGCAGCGACATGGCCAGCAATTGGTCCGACATGTCGATCGCCTGCTTCACCGCAATCATGTTGGCGGTGCCGCCGACCCAGCTGCCGGACAGCGCGGCCAGCGGCTGCCACTGGTCGCCCGGCAGCCACTGCCGGTAGATCAGGAAGGCGCCGATGAAGGCCACGAACAGACTCACCGAGGTGCAGGCGAACACGGCCAGCACGCGCGGTCCCAGCCGCCAGATCGCGCGCAGGTCGCAGTTGATCATCAACAGGAACAGCAGCGCCGGCACCAGCCGCGCCACCAGCATCGACTGCGCCGCATGGATCTCGTCATTGACCTGCCACAGCCCCGACACGGCCAGCGCGGTGACCAGCAGATAGGTCAGCACGATCGGCGGCAGCACCGAAAAAACCTTCCAGCCGTAGCGGCGCTCGATCGCCGGAAACAGTCCGGCGGCCAGCAACATCACCGCCAGGTAGGGCCAGACCGTCTGGATCACATGCGTCCCCTCATGGTTCGCCCGCAGCCGAGTACCAACCCCGAACTCGCGCCGGTAAGGAATAGCTGATTCGGGCCTGATTGAGTTGAAGCATAAATTATTGACCAGCATTTGCAAGCGTGTTACACAGCCCTTTCAGGGGATCGGATGCGGAGACGCCGCTCGATGGATACACAGTTGCCTGTCGCCACGAGAATACGACGCCATGCCCGGGCCACGCGCCTGTTGCTGATCGCCGCGCTGGCGCTGTTCGCCGGCCTGCCGGCGTGGGCGGACGCAGGCCAGGCGCCGCTGAACCCGATCATCGCGCAGATCGACGCCGGCCATTTCAAGGCGGCGCAGGCGGCGATCGACACCGCACTGGCGCAGACAGGCGTATCGCCCGACCAGCGCCAGGCCCTCCTGTTCCAGCGCGAGCGCATGCGCCGCATCCTGCTCGATTTCACCCTGGGCGCGGATGACGTCAAGGCGCGCGTGCGCAAGCAGATCCCCGACCTCACCGATGCGGAGTTCGCGAAGTGGAACGCCGCGGGGCTGTTCGAGCACCAGGTGATCGACGGCCGCACGCTGTATTTCAAGCGTTCGCCCGCCAACCTGTTCCGGCTCAGCCCCGAGGCGGTGGCGCGGCGCGCGGTGCAGACGCCGATCACCGACGGCCCGATGGAAGCGCTCAACGACCACCAGCGCGCAATCTTCCATGCGGCGCTGGACCAGCATCGCGCCAGCGTGCTGCCGCAGCGCGTGCGCATGACCCAGACGCTCACCGTCGACGCCGATGCCGTGCCGGCGGGCAAGACGGTGCGCGCATGGATTCCGTATCCGCAGGCGATCCCCGGCCAGCAGGAAGACATCCGCTACGTCGCCAGCGTGCCGGCGAAGCACGCCATCGCGCCCGTGTCGGCGCCGCAGCGCACGGTGTATCTGGAAAAGCCCGCCGTGGCCGGGCAGAAGACCGTGTTCTCGGTCACCTACGAACTGACCTTGCTGGCGCAATATCACGCGATCGACCCGGACAAGGTGCAGCCGGAAACCATCACGCCGGAACTCGCCCCGTTCGTGGCCGAGCGCGCACCGCACATCGTGTTCACCGATGCGATGCGCGCGTTTTCGCGCAAGGTCGTCGGTGACGAGAAGAACCCCTACCGCATCGCGCAAAAATTGTTTGCCGCCGTGGACCGGATCCCGTGGGCCGGTGCGCGCGAGTATTCGACGATCTCCAACATCAGCGACTACGCGCTGCACGCCGGCCACGCCGACTGCGGCCAGCAGACCCTGCTGCTGATGACCCTGCTGCGCCTCAACGGCATCCCCGCGCGCTGGCAGTCCGGCATGGTGTTCGCCGCCGACGGCAGCGGCTACAGCAACATCCACGACTGGGGCTTCCTGTACCTCGCGCCGTACGGCTGGGTGCCGATGGACGTCACCACCGGCCGCCTGCATCCGGCCGCGGGCGACGACCCGGCACTGGAGTGGTTCTACCTCGGCGGGCTGGACAACTGGCGCATCGCCTTCAACGCCGACTACGACCGGCGCTTCGAACCGGCCAAGCGGCATTTCCGTTCCGACGACGTGGACTCGCAGCGCGGCGAGGCCGAGTGGGACGGCGGCAACGTGTACTTCGATCATCTGGACTACGACTTCGACTGGCAGGTGCTGCCAGCGGAGCACGGACGCGGCGACAACTAACCGGCGGCTTTCACGAAACACTGGCATCGACGGCGTCGATGGGGAGATGGGGAAATGAGCAACAGTCGCAGCTTGCGCAGAACCGTACTTTGCATGGCGCTGGGCATGGGCCTGGCCTCGCTGGCCGTGCCTGCCGCCTTTGCCGGCAGCAATGACGGCGCCGTGGTGGGCCACACCGCGGCGGGCGCGGTGGTCACGGTGACCAGCACCGACACCGGCCTCACCCGCAGCGTCACCGCCGATGCCAAAGGCAACTACCGCTTCCCGTTCCTGCCGGTCGGCACCTACACTTTGCAGAGCAGCGGCGGCGGCGCCGCGAGCGCGCCGATCAACGTCACGGTGAGCCTGGGCAACACCACCACCGTCAACGTGGGCTCGGCACCGACCGCGACCGAACTGAGTGCGGTCACGGTCAGCGGTTCGGTCCTCCCCGGCGTCGACGTCACCTCCACCGAGTCGGCCACCAACGTCACCCGCGAGCAACTGGCGCGGCTGCCGGTGGATCAGAACATCACCTCGGTAGCGGTGCTGGCGCCGGGCGTCAACAAGGGCGTCGCCGGATTCGGCGGCATCTCCTTCGGCGGTTCGTCGGTGGCGGAGAACTCGTTCTACGTCAACGGCCTCAACGTCACCGATTTCTACAACCGCAACGGCTTCTCCTCGGCGCCGTTCGCGTTCTATCAGGAGTTCCAGGTCAAGACCGGCGGCTACTCGGTGGAATTCGGTCGCACCACCGGCGGCGTGATCAACGCGGTGACGCGCACCGGCACCAACGAGTTCAAGTACGGCGCCGAACTCACCATGGAGCCGGCCAGCTGGCACTCCCGCGCCGACGACCACTACCGTGCCGACGGCACGCGCTACCTCACCGCCAGCCGCGACCGCGACTCGCTGGCCAAGCTCAACGTCTACGCGTCCGGCCCGATCGTGAAGGACAAGCTGTTCTTCTTTGCCATGTACGAGGCGCGCGACTCCTCGCCGGAGAACACCAACGACGCCGGCACCACGCTGACCAAGAACAGCGCCGACACCGGCTTCTGGGGCACCAAGATCGACTGGCACATCACCGACGCCAACCTGCTGGAGTTCATGGCCTTCTCGGACAAGAACAGCAACGTGGGCGACGTCTACGACTACACCTACGACGGCAGCATCACCGGCAGCAAGACCAACGAGATCTACACCGACACCGGCGGCAGGAACTGGAACCTCACCTGGACCAGCTATCTCACCAATGACCTGTCGATGAAACTGATGTACGGCCGCAACGACCGCGAATCGTTCAACCGCGGCCTCAGCGACGTGGAATGCAACCGCGTGGCCAGCGACGGCAAGATCGCCCTGCCCGGCGTCGCGCTCGGCTGCACCACCAACTCGTCGGTGAGCCATCGCAACGACGTGCGCAAGCAGGCTCGCGCCGACTTCGAGTGGACGCTGGGCGACCACCTGCTGCGCTTCGGCTTCGACCACGAGCAGAACACTTCCGACTACGAGCGCTACTACCCCGGCCCCGGCGCGATCTACTACAACGTGTACAAGGCCGACCCGGGCTCCTCGATCTCCAACCCCAATGGCGGCGGCGTGATCCCGCCGGGCTACACCGGCTACGTCCGCGCGCGCCGCTACGAGATTGCCGGCAACTTCGAAACCACCAACTCGGCGTACTACATCGAGGACAACTGGCAGGTCACCTCCAACCTGCTGCTGAACGCCGGCATCCGCAGCGACGGCTTCGACAACAAGGGCGGCGACGGCAAGAGCTACATCAAGATGGACAACATGATCGCGCCGCGCGTGGGCTTCTCGTGGGACATGAAGGGCGACGGCAGCACCAAGCTGTTCGGCAACCTCGGCCGCTACTACCTGCCGGTGGCCAACGTGATCAACATCAAGCAGGCCGGCGGCCTGCTCGACGAGCGCACCTACTACGCATTCGGCGGCTGGGAGATCGAGGACCGCAACGGCTCGCAGTACGCGATGCCGATCCTCGGCCCGCAACTGGGCGGCGTCGACACCTCGCAAGGCGACGGCACCGTCGGCGACCTGCGCTCGGAGGTCGACCACGACATGGACCAGGTCTACCAGGACGAGGCAATCCTGGGCTTCCAGCAGATGATCGACGACAAGTGGTCGTGGGGCGTCAGCGGCACCTACCGCCGCCTGCACAACGCGATCGACGACATGGAGATCAGCGCCACCGCGCAGTGCGGCGAGGACGGCTACATCGGCTGGGTGATGGCCAACCCCGGCTCCAAGGTGCAGGTGTGGGGCGACTCCAACTGCGACGGCACCCCCGACGGCTACATCACCGTGGACACCTCCAAGGAAGGCTGGGCGATGTACCGCCAGGACGGCGTGGACGCCGACGGCGATCCGATCATGACCTACATCGGCCAGCGCGGCTGGGTGAAACCCAAGCGCAGCTACACCGCGGTGGAATTCCAGATCAACCGCGCGTGGGACGACCAGTGGGCGTTCAACGCCTCCTACACGCTGTCGTGGAGCCGCGGCAACGCGGAAGGCCCGGTCAACTCGGATACCAACTTCGACGACACCGGCCGCACCGAGAACTTCGACGACCCGTGGGTGAACTTCGGCGGCGACGGCTACCTGCCCAACGACCGCCGCCACCAGTTCAAGCTGCGCGGTACCTACGCGCTGACTCCGCACTGGCAGCTCGGCGCCGATCTGCAGGCATTGTCCGGCACACCGATCACCGGCTTCGGCGTGGGCAACCCGTATGACGCCAGCAACTACCACAGCTACTACACCTGCGTGCAGAACTGCGATTCGGAGTTCTCCGCCGACCGCGTCTACGTCAACTCGCCGCGCGGCAAGTACGGCCGCACGCCGTGGACCTACAACGTCGGCGCCAGCGTGAGCTACATCCTGCCGATCGGCGACACCGGTCGCTTCCGGGCCAAGCTGGCGGTGTACAACCTGTTCAACACCCAGCAGACGCTGAACGTGGACCAGGACCTGCAGACCACCATCGGCAACAGCACCAGCGACACCTTCGGCGACGGCATCAGCTTCCAGGCACCGCGCTTCACCCAACTCACCCTCAGCGTGGATTTCTGAACGTACTCCCCTGGCGGCGACCCACACGGAATGGTGGGTCGCCCTTTTTTTGCCCGCCCCGCGGGTGACCGATGATGGCCTGCCGCCGCCCATGAACCACCTCCACGCCCCGCCGCCCGTCGAGCCCGACAACCTCGCGGCCATCGACATGGCGGCACCGCGCTGGCTCGACGGCGTCGACCTGCAGCTGCTGGCCGAACGCATGCCCACCCCTTTCCACGCCTATTCCGCCAGCGCGATCCAGCAGCGCATCGAGGCGCTGAAATCCGCGCTGGCCGGCCTCGACGCCACCATCTGCTTTGCCGTCAAGGCCAACCCCAACCTCGCCATCCTGCAGCTGATGGCCAACGCCGGCCTCGGCGCCGACATCGTCTCGGTCGGCGAACTGCGCCGCGCGCTCAACGCCGGCATGCCAGCCGAACGCATCGTGTTCTCCGGCGTCGGCAAGAGCGCCGACGAGATCGCCGGCGCGCTGAACGTGGGCATCATGCGTTTCAACGTCGAGTCGCTGGACGAGTTGCACACGCTGCAGCGCATTGCCAGGGCGCAGGAAGTGACCGCGCGCGCCGCCGTGCGCATCAACCCCGACGTGGATGCGCAGACCCACGCCAAGATCTCCACCGGCAAGTCGGAGAACAAGTTCGGCGTGAGCATCGACGAAGCGCGCCGCTGGTTCGCCCAACGCAAGTCGTTCGACCACGTGCAGCTCGACGGCCTGCACGTGCACATCGGCTCGCAGATCCTCGACGTTCAGCCGTTCCGTCTCGCACTCGAACGCGTGGCCGCGTTCTGGCGCGAGCTGGAACACGCCGGCCATCCGATCGCCAGCATCGACGTCGGCGGCGGGCTGGGTGTGTGCTATCGCGCCGACGTGGATCAACCGGTGTCCGCGGCCGCCTACGTGGCCGCGATCCGCGAGGCGCTGGCCGGTTTCCGCGGCCGCCTTCTGCTGGAGCCGGGACGCTGGCTGGTCGCCGAAGCCGGGGTACTGCTGACCCGCGTGATCCGCGTCAAGCCCGGCACCGAGCGCAACTTCCTGATCCTCGATGCGGCCATGAACGACCTGCTGCGGCCCAGCCTGTACGACGCCTGGCACGACATCGTGCCGGTGTCGGACCAGCCGCGCCCGATGGCCACCTACGACATCGTCGGCCCGGTCTGCGAAACCGGCGACACCTTCGCCCGCGCGCGCGAGCTGCCCGAGTGCGCGGCCGGCGACCTGTTGCTGATCAAGGCCACCGGCGCGTACGGTACGTCGATGGCCTCCAACTACAACTCGCGGCCGCTGGCCGCCGAGGTCTTGCTGCACCAGGGTCGCTACGCCGTGGTGCGGCGACGCCAGCACTTCGAGGAAATGATCGCCGGCGAGCAGCCGGCCCGGAACTGGAAAACGCCATGAACACGACTGTCCGTCTCGCCCTTCTCGCCGCCTTCGGGTGCGCGTTCGCGCTGCCTGCACAGGCGCAGTCCGGTCCGCCGGTCACCATCGACACCCACGTCGACATCCCGTTCGACTACATGGGCGAGCCGCGCTTCGACGTGGGCCACGACACCCGCCTGCTGGTCGACCTGGGCAAGATGGAACGCGGTGGGCTCGACGCGGCGTTCTTCGTGGTCTGGGTGCCGCAGCACAAGCTCGACGCTGCCGGCTACGCCAAGGCGGTGCAGCAGGCGAGCCAGAAGTACGACGGCATCGGCCGCATGCTGATGAAGTATCCCGACCGCATCCGCCTGGCCACCACGCCCGAGCAGCTGATGGCCAACCACAAGGCGGGCCTGCTCTCGGCCACCATCGAGATCGAGAACGCCTACTCGCTCGGCCACGACCTGCATCGCCTCGACGCCGCCTACGACCGCGGTGCGCGCTCGGTCGGCCTGGTCCACGTCGGCAACAACGACCTGTGCACCAGCTCGCTGCCCGACACCGAACACGGCGAACCGGCAATGAACAGCGCCGGCGACAAGGGCATGAGCGACTTCGGCCGCGCGGTAGTCAAGCGCGCCAACGAACTCGGCATGATGGTCGACATCTCGCACGCCTCGGACAATTGCGTGCGCGATGCGCTGAAAGTGTCGAGCACGCCGATCATCGCCTCGCATTCCGGCGCCCGCGCCGTACTCGACCATCCACGCAACCTGCCCGACGACCTGCTGCGCGCGATCGCCGCCAAGGGCGGCGTGATCGACGCCGTCGCCTACAAGGAATTCCTCAAGCACGACCCCGGTCGCGCGGCCGCCGAGAAGAAATTGCAGGAAGCCGTGGCGAAACAGGCCGGCGAAAAGGCATACGACAGCGACAACGACGACTACCGCCCCGAGATGGAAGCGGGCATGGCCGAGATCCAGAAGAAGTATCCGCTGGCGACGCTCGACGACTACGTCAAGCAGATCCGCCACATGGTGCAGGTGGCCGGCATCGACCACGTCGGCATCGCCTCCGACTTCGACGGCGGCGGCGGCATCACCGGCTGGAAGGACGCCAGCGAAACCCGCAACGTCACCGCCGCGCTGCGCCAGGCCGGCTTCAGCGACGCGGACATCGCCAAGCTGTGGGGCGGCAACCTGCTGCGCGTGTGGGGCGAGGTCGAGCGCCATGCGCAGCACTGAGCAAGCTCTGGCCCCTCCCCTGCGACGCAGGCGAGGGTTGGGGTGGGGTGCTCTTGTGCTCTTGCTCCTGCTCGCACCGCTTGCCGCCACCGCCCAAACCGCCAACCGCAGCTACGACAAGATCGTCGACGCGGTCGTCGCGCGCTACCACCTGCCCGGCATCGCCGTCGGCGTGATCGAGAATGGCCAGGTCGTCTACACCCGCACCGCCGGCGAAACCGTCGCCGGCTCCGGTCAGAAGATCACCCCGCGCACGCTGTTCAAGATCGCCTCCAACAGCAAGGCGATGACCACCGCCCTGCTCGGCCGGCTGGTCGACCAGGGCAAGCTGCGCTGGGACGACCCGGTGACGAAATACCTGCCGCAGTTCCGCATGCACGATCCATGGGTCACCGCGAACATGCGCGTGGCCGACCTGCTCACCCATTCCAGCGGCCTGCCCGAAGGCGGCGGTGACCTGATGCTGTGGCCGGAGCCGAACACGTTCACCCGCGCCGACATCATCCATGGCTTGGCGTTCATCAAGCCCGGCTACAGCTTCCGCGCGCAATACCAGTACGACAACCTGCTCTACGTGGTGGCCGGCGAAGTGGCCGCCGCCGCGGGCGGCGCGTCGTACGAGACGCTGATGCACCGCGAGGTGTTCGAACCGCTGGGACTTTCGCGTTGCCAGGTCGGCGCATGGAACCGCGACACGGTGGGCGACGTCGCCACGCCGCACCGGCGCGACGGCGATCGCAACGTGCCGATCCCCGAAGCCGCCGCGATTCCCGCGATCACCTCGGCCGCCGCCGGCGGCATCCGCTGCGACCTCACCGACATGCTGAGCTGGGCGCGCAACTGGCTGGTACCGACCCCGGCCCAGCTGCAGTGGCTGTCGCCGCGGCAGCGCCAGACGCTGCAGGCGCCGCACATGCTGATCCCGGTCTCCGACCAGCGCCGCGCGTGGGACCACAGCCACGTCATGGCCTACGGCTACGGCTGGCGCATGGCCGACGTCGACGGCCAGTGGAACGTCTGGCACACCGGCACCCTGAACGGCATGTACTCGATGCTGTCGCTGCTGCCGGACCGCAACAGCGGCTTCGTCTTCATGATCAACGGCGAAGCCGGGGACGCCCGCACCGTGCTCGGCGAAGTGCTGACCAAGCATTTCACCCGGCCCGGCGACACGCGCGACGTGAACTGGTATGCCGACGCACTGGAGCGCCAGTCGAAACAGCGCGCCCAAGTCTCGCCGCTGCCGGATGCCTCGACCTGGCAGGCCGCCACCACGACGGAGATGGCGGCGTGGACAGGCACCTATCGCGACCCCTGGTTCGGTGACGTCACGCTGTGCCCGCAGGACGGCAAGGTGCGCTTCGCCGCGAAGAAATCGCCCACGCTGACCGGCACGGTGATGCGGCTCGACAAACGCTACCTGGTGCACTGGGACAACGGCGAGCTGGATGCGTGGCTGGATTTCCACACCGCTTCCGAGGCAGCGCCGGTCAGCCTGCGCATGGCCAAGCTCGATCCAGACGGCGACTTCAGCTCGGACTACGAAGACCTCGACTTCCAGCGCCTCGGAGGATGCCCATGATTCGGTGGAAAACTCCCATACGCAGGAGCTCGCTCGCGGGCGATGCCTTTGAGGCCGGACTGGCGGATTCGGGATTCCGGATTCGCAAAGACAAAGACATCGCCCGCGAGCGGGCTCCTGCGGCTATCGGATTGCTGGTCGCGCTTGCCTTGTTCATCAACGGCATCGCCCACGCCGAACCACCACCTGCCTTGTCGCCCGCGACCACCGCCGCCGAAGCCAACCTGGTCGACATCCGCGCCCTGGTGCCGGACATCGCCGAGGACATCAAGTACGCCGGCAGCGACAATTTCATGGGCACGCCGGCGGATGGCTACCTGGCGCCGGCATGCCTGTTGTTGCGGCCCGTGGCCGAGGCGTTGGCGCGGGTCGAGCGCGACCTGCGCACGCGCCACCAGCGCCTGAAGATCTGGGATTGCTACCGCCCCGCCCGCGCCGTGGCGCATTTCGTGCGCTGGGCGCACGACCTCGGCGACCAGCGCACCAAGGCGGAACACTACCCGCGGCTGGACAAGTCGCAGCTGCTGCACGGCTACATCGCGGAAAGTTCCGGCCACAGCCGCGGCGCCACCATCGACCTGACCATGCAGCAATGCGCCGCTGACGGCACGCATTGCACGCCGCTGGACATGGGCACCGATTTCGATTTCTTCGACGTGCGCGCGCACACCGATTCGCCCGAGGTGACCGCGCAGCAGCACGCCAACCGCGCGCTGCTGCGCGACGCCATGCAACGCGAAGGCTTCCGCAATTACCCGATGGAGTGGTGGCATTACACCCTCGAACCGGAGCCGACGCCGCACACGATCTACGACGTGCCGGTGAAATGACCAGGACCGTAGGGCGGGCACCGCCCGCCGCTCCTGCTCCGTCATGCAAAAGCACGGCGGACAGTGCCCACCCTGCTAGACACGATCAACGAGGGGATATCCGCCATGTACCGACTCTTCATCGGCCTCGCCGCTGCCACCGTGCTCGCCGGCTGCGGCCGCACCAAGCCGGTCGATCCGACCGACGCGTTGATGGCGCGCTACGCCGGCGACGTGCCCGGCGCCTCGCTGCTGGTCATCAAGGACGGCAAGGCCGTGGTCGACCGCAGCTACGGCCTGGCCAACCTCGAAGACGACGACAAGGCCACGCCGGCCACCAATTACCGGCTCGCCTCGGTGAGCAAGCAGTTCACCGCGGCGGCGATCCTGCTGCTGGCCGAGAAAGGCCGGCTCACGCTGGATGACCCGGTGCGCCGCTGGCTGCCCTCGCTGCCGCAGACGACCTCCACCGTGACCCTGCGCCAGCTGCTCGACCACACCGGTGGCCTGGTCGACTACGAAGACCTGATCCCGCCCGGCACCACCGGGCAGGTCAGCGACAACGACGTGCTGCGCATGCTCTCCGCCACCCCGAAGACCTACTTCGCGCCCGGCACCGCGTACCGCTACAGCAACACGGGCTACGTGCTGCTCGGCCTGGTGGTCGAGCGCGCCTCCGGCTACAGCCTGCCGCTGTACCTCAAGCAGCAGATTTTCCAGCCGCTGGGCATGAATCACACGCTGCTGTACGAGAAGGGTGGCCCCGACGTGGACGAACGCGCCTACGGCTACAGCGAGGTGGACGGCCGGTGGACGCGCACCGACCAGAGCGTCACCAGCGCCACCCGCGGCGATGGCGGCATCTATTCCTCGGTCGAGGACCTCGCGAAGTGGGACGCCGCGCTGTACGACAACCGCCTGCTCAGCGACGCCTCGCGCCAGCTCGCCTTCAGCCCGCACGTGAAGGTCACCGGCGAGCCGTACGAGGCCAGCTACGGTTATGGTTGGCGCATCACCGGCGACACGCTGTGGCACTCCGGCGAGAGCATCGGCTTCCGCAACGTGATCGTGCGCTGGCCGAAGCAGCACCTCACCGTGATCCTGCTCAGCAACCGCAACGAGCCGGAGCCCTACCGCACCGCCCTGGAGATCGCCAGGCCGTGGCTGCAGGAACCGTGATGCGTGGTTCGCCCCGCTGGCCGCGCAGCACTGCCGTCGCGGTGCTGCTCGCCCTGCTCGCCGCCTGCGCCCCGCTGCCGCCGCGCAATCCGCTGGCGACCTGGGTGCCCTCGCCCAACCACGACATCCGCCGTCCGGTGCTGATCGTGCTGCACTTCACCGACCAGCATTCGGTGCGCGAGAGCTTGCACACCCTGCGCACGCAGAACAGCGGCGGCCCGGTCAGCGCGCACTACCTGGTCGGCGCCGACGGCCACATCTACCAGCTGGTCGCCGATCAACTGCGCGCCTGGCACGGCGGCGGTGGCCGCTGGGGCACCATCACCGACATCAACTCCGCCTCGATCGGCATCGAGCTGGACAACGACGGACATTCGCCGTTCGCGCAAGCGCAGATCGACAGCCTGCTGCGCCTGCTCACCGACCTCACCACGCGCCTGAACATCCCGCCCGCGCAGATCGTCGGCCACCAGGATTTCGCGCCCACGCGCAAGAACGATCCCGGCCCGCTGTTCCCGTGGCAGCAACTGGCCGCGGCCGGCTTCGGCCGCTGGCCGCAGGGCGTGCTGGTCGATCCGCCCGCCGGCTTCGACCCGTGGATGGCGCTGGCCATGGTCGGCTACCCGCTGGACGATCGCGCCGCCGCGGTGCAGGCATTCCACAACCATTTCCGTGGCCTCGGCGGAGATGAGCTCGACGCGCAGGACCTGCGCATCCTGTGGAACCTCGCGCAGCAGATCGAGTCGGGCGGCTGAGATCTTTCGACAGCCGGAAAGCGGCGGGCCGTGCCCGCCGGCTCTTCCGCGCGAATACCGCAAGGAAGAACGCGCGCGCCCGCCTACACCTGCAACCGATCGCCCTGCCGCGCCACCAGCGCATACAGCGCCGGCATCAGGAACATGCCAATCAGCAGCCGCGACAGCATGCCGGCCACGATCACCAGCGCGAACGGACGCTGCGAATCGGTGCCCACGCCGCTGGCAATCGCCGCCGGCAACAGGCCGAGCGCGGCCACCAGCGCGGTCATGGTGATCGGGCGCAGGCGCAGGACCGCCGCCTCGTGCACCGCCCGGGCGATGTCCATGCCGCCCAGGCGCAGCTCGTTGACGCAGGAGATATAAACCACGCCGGTCAGCACCGACACGCCGAACAGCACGATGAAGCCGATCGCCGAAGACACCGAGAACGGCGTGCCGGTGAGCCACATCGCCAAGATCGCGCCGAACGGGGCAGACAGCAGCACCCCGGCCACGGTGATGAACGGGAACTTGAAGTTGCCGTAGAGCACGAACAGCAGGCCGAAGATCAGCAGCAGGGTCAGCGGCAGGATCAGGTTCATCTGCGCGCGCGAGGCGGTGTACTCCTTGTATTCACCGCCCCATTCCAGCCGATAGCCGTGCGGCAGCTTCACGTCGCGAGCGACCTGCGCGATCGCGTCGTTCACCGCACCGGCCAGGTCGCGTCCGCTCACCGAGAACTGCACGCCGATGTAGCGTGAACCGTTCTCGCGGTAGATGAAGGAGGCGCCGTTGGCGATGCCGATGTCGGCCAGTTCCTTCAGCGGAATCTGCTGGCCGCCGGGCGTGGCCACCGGGATCTCGCCGATCTGCTGCGGGTTGTCGCGGTACTGCGGCTGCAGGCGCACCAGCAGGTCGAACTGCTTCTCGCCCTGCGCCACCTCGGTGGCCACGTCGCCGCCGACCGCCGCCTCGATCAGCTTGTTGATGTCCTCCACGTTGATGCCGTAGCGCGCGATTTTCTCGCGGTCGATTTTTATGGACAGGTTGGGCTGGCCCAGCTCGTGCACCAGGGTCAGGTCGGTGATGCCGCGCACCTTCTCCATCGCCTGCTTGATCGCCTTGCCCTTGGCCTGCAGGACGTGCAGGTCCGGACCGTAGACCTTCACCGCCAGCGAGCTTTTCAGGCCGGTCTCGGCCTCGTCCACCGCATCCTCGGCCGGCTGGG
>CALCWL010000069.1 GCA_937906285.1 uncultured Rhodanobacter sp.
CTGGCGGCCGGCAACACGGTGGTGGCCAAGCCCTCGGAGATCACGCCGTGCACCGCCGCCCTGCTGGGCGAGCTGAGCATCGACGCCGGTTTTCCACCGGGCGTGCTGAACATCGTGCACGGGCTGGGGCCGAAGGTCGGCCAGGCCATCGTCGCGCATGCGGCGGTCAGGGCGGTGTCGTTCACCGGCTCCACGCGCACGGGCGCGGCCATCGCTGCCGCCGCGGCACCGGCATTCAAGAAAGTCTCGCTGGAGATGGGCGGCAAGAACCCGGCGATCGTGTTCGCCGACGCGGATCTTTCCGACGCCAACCTCGACACCATCGTGCGCTCGGGCTTCGCCAACCAGGGCGAGATTTGCCTGTGTGGCTCGCGCTTGCTGGTGCAGCGCTCCATCTACGATGCGTTCCGCGAACGCTACCTCGCGCGCGTGCAGGCACTGCGCGTGGGCGATCCGGACGACGCAGGGAGCGATCTCGGCGCGATGGTGTCGCGGGCGCACTACGACAAGGTGCTCGGCTGCATCGCGCAGGCCCGCGCCGAAGGCGGCCGCGTGCTGTGCGGCGGCGCGGCGGTTGCCGTGCCCGGCCGTTGCGCCGGCGGCTGGTTCATTGCGCCGACGGTGATCGAAGGGCTGCCCTCGTCCGCGCAGACCAATCAGCAGGAAATCTTCGGCCCGGTGGTCGCGCTGATCCCGTTCGAGGACGAAGCGGAGGCGCTGGCGATCGCCAACGACAGCCACTACGGCCTGGCCGCGTCGCTGTGGACGCAGGATCTTTCCCGCGCGCACCGGATGGCGGGGCAACTCGAATTCGGCATCGTATGGATCAACTGCTGGCTGCTGCGCGATTTGCGCACGCCGTTCGGCGGCACCAAGCAATCCGGCGTCGGCCGTGAAGGAGGCGGCGAAGCGTTGCACTTCTTCACCGAACCGAAAAACATCTGCATCGCATACGGCGCCAGGTCCTGACGCGCCACGCCACCCGCTCGAAGAGCCTGGAACCTTGATGAACTCGCTGAAAGATCTGCTTGCCAACAACCGCCGCTGGGCCGAACAGGTCGCCACGCAGGACCCGACTTTCTTCGAGAAGCTCTCGCAGCAGCAGGCGCCGCAATACCTGTGGATCGGCTGCTCGGACTCGCGCGTGCCTGCCACCCAGATCGTGGACCTGCCGCCGGGCGAGATCTTCGTGCACCGCAACGTCGCCAACGTGGTGGTGCATACCGACCTGAACGCGCTCAGCACTATCCAGTTCGCGGTCGACGTGCTCAAGGTCAAGCACATCCTGGTGGTCGGCCATTACGGCTGCGGCGGCGTCGGCGCGGTACTGAAGGAAAGCCGCCTGGGCCTGATCGACAACTGGCTGCGGCACATCACCGACATCGCCCTGAAGCACTCGGACAAGCTCGATCCCAACCAGTCGTTCGCGCTGCGCCATGCCCACTTGTGCGAATTGAACGCGCTGGAACAGGCGCTCAACGTCTGCCACACCACGGTGGTGCGCGAAGCGTGGGAGCGCGGCCAGCAACTGGCCGTGCATGCCTGGATCTACGGCCTGGACAACGGCCACATGCACGACCTGGGGCTGGACGTGCGCGGCCGCGAGCAGTTGCCCGAAGCGTATGAGCAGGCCGTGACCCAGCTGACCCGCCGCTGGACCGGTGGCGCATGAGCAGCGCGGGCATCCGCACCGACGCCGCACCGCAACCGGTGGGTGCCTATCCGCACGCGCGGCGGGTCGGCGACCTGCTGTTCCTGTCCGGCGTCGGCCCGCGTCAACCGGGCAGCAACGCCATTCCAGGCAACATCCACGACGCGGATGGCCGACTGCTCGACTACGACATCGAAGCACAATGCCGGCAGGTGTTCGCCAACGTGCGCGCCGTGCTGGAGGCCAGTGGCGCGCAGTGGACCGACCTCATCGACGTCACCGTGTTCCTGACCGACATGGCGCGCGACTTTGCGACCTACAACCGCCTCTACGCGGAATATTTCGCCGGCGTCGACGCCTGCCGTACCACGCTGGGCATCCACAGCCTGCCCACGCCGATCGCGATCGAGCTCAAGTGCATCGCCGCGCTGCCGGCACAAAAAACCCCGCCGACCTGAGTCGGCGGGGGCACTGAAGCCAGAACCTTTCCAGGCCGGTGCGGGATCAGCCCGCGGTCGGCGTGGCGGCGGCCTTCTTGTGGCTCTTGTGATGCTTGTGGGTCTTGTGGTGCGTCGTCGTGTGCGCGGCGGCTTTCGGCGCGGCTTCGGTCGCCGGGGCGGCCTTGGTTGCCACTGCAGCCTGCGCCGCGGGGGCGGCAGCCTGCGGGGCAGCGGCCTGGGCCAGCACGGAACCGGAAAGCGCCACGCCCGCAACCAGCAGGGAGGCAATCAGAACATTACGCATCATGGTGACAAACCTCGGACAAGAAATGCCGCGAGCCCGGCCGGAACCCGGCGCCTCGGGTGGCGCGACGGCGAGACAATGCGGTGCGCAGGACATACGGCTGCTGAATGCAGCAGGCCATTTCCGTGCACCGGATCGCGCCGGATCTTGACAGTCGCGAAACGCTCCCGCCGCCGGCAATTTCTTGCGTTCAGTCCAGGCAGGCGCGCAACAAGGCCTCGATCAACGCCTGTACCTGCGGCGCCTTCGACGCGTCATAGGCAAAGCTCGCCTCGTCCATGTAGTTGAGCTGCACCAACTCCAGTTGCACCGCCTGCACGCCCGCGTCCGGGCGACCGTAATGGCGGGTGATGTAACCACCCTTGAAACGCCCGTTGACCGCGACGCTGAAGCGCGACTGCGCCTGCAGCCCCCCGGCCAGGCGCGCCTGCAGGGCGGCATCGCAGCTCACCCCGTCCGCGGTGCCGAGGTTGAAATCCGGCAGTCGGCCTTCGAACAGCATCGGCACGCGACTGCGGATCGAATGGCCTTCCCACAGCACCACGCGGCCATGTTCGGCCCGCAAACGCGCAAGTTCCTGCGCCAGTGCATCGTGGTAGGGCTGCCAGTATTCGTTTATCCGCCGTTGAACTTCGGCCGGCCCCGGCGCCTCGCCGTCGAGGTACAAGGGCTCGCCGTCGAAACCGGTCAACGGCACCAGGCCGGTCTCGCGCTGGCCCGGATACAGCGCATGGCCATCGGCAGGCCGATTGAGGTCCACCACGTAACGCGAGGCGGCAGGTTTCAGCACGCTGGCGCCCAGCGCCTCCGCCAGCGGCTCGTACAAGCGCGCCACATGCCAATCCGTGTCGGGCGAGCACCGCGCGCCCGGTTGCATGCGCGCGGCGAGATCCGCCGGAATGAAACTGCCATCGTGCGGCAGGCTGATCAGCAGGGGTACGCGGCCCCGGTGCAAGGTGAACGTGTCCATGGCGGTAGTTTAAGGGCCGGGATTCGGGATGGGGGATTCGGGCGAATCCCGAATCACGGCCTCAATCCATCAACACCAGCTCTTCCGCCGAGGTCGGATGGATCGCGACGGTGGCGTCGAGGTCGCGCTTGCAGATGCCGCGCTTCAAGGCCACCGCAAACCCCTGCAGCATTTCGTCGACGCCCGGACCCAGCAGATGGATGCCGACGACACGTTCGTCCTCGCCCACGCACACCAGTTTCATCAGGCTCTGTTCGCGCTTGCCCACCAGCGCCCAGGCCATCGGCGTGAAGCGACTGCAGTGGATCCGTACCGCGTCACCGTGATGCTTGCGGGCTTCTTCCTCGGTGAGGCCGACCCGGCCGAGCGGCGGCTTGGAGAACACCACGCTGGGGATGTTGCGGTAATCCAGCCGCGCCTCGCCCTGCCCGCCGAACAGGCGGTCGGCGAGGGCGCGGCCGGCGGCGACCGCCACCGGGGTCAGCGCGTGGCGGCCGGTGACGTCGCCCACCGCGTGGATGCCCGCGACGTTGGTGTCCTGCCAGGCATCGGTGGTGACATGGTCCCTGTCGTCCCGTTTCACGCCGACAGCGTCCAGACCCAGCGATTCGGTGTTCGGCACGCGCCCCACTGCCCACAGCACGGAGTCGTAAGGACCGCGCGTGCCGGCGATGGCGGCGTCGTCCAGCACGATGCCGTCGTCGGTGCGCCTCGCGCCGCGCACATCGGTGTTCAACTGCACGGCGATGCCCTGGCCATGCATGTGCTCGCGCAGGGCACGCACCAGTTCCGCATCGAACTTTCCGAGCAGGCGCTCGCGCGCCAGCATCTCGATGCTGCAGCCGAGCGCCCGCAGCAAGCCGGCGAACTCCGAGGCCACGTAACCACCGCCGACGATCGCCACACGCGCTGGCGGGGCATCGAGCGCGAAGATGTCGTCCGACACCAGACCCAGGTCGAAGCCCGGGAGATCCAGCCGGCGCGGTCGCGCGCCAGTGGCGATCACCATGTGCGGCGCGTGCAGGCGGCGACCGTCGGCCAGCTCCACCGTGTCGGCCGCGACGAAGCGCGCAGTCTGCCGCACAAGCTCGACGCCGGCCTGCTGCAACCGTTCGGCATAACGGTGGTCGATGCCCCCGATGTAGGCCGCGCGCACTTCGCGGAAATGCCGCCAATCCAGCGGCCCGGGCTGCGCGTCGAAACCCAGCGCCGTCGCCCAGCGCTGCTCTTGCGCCCATTGCGCCGCGATCCACATCGCCTTCTTCGGCACGCAGCCGCGATGGACGCAGGTGCCGCCCAGTTCGCGCGGTTCGACCAGCGCGACGCGGGCACCATGTTCGGCTGCGCGAAAGGCCGTGGCCAAGCCGCCGGAACCGGCGCCCAGCACGATCAGGTCATGACTTGCCGTCATCGCATCCTCCTCGGCGGTTGCGGTCGGCGCCGGCGGACGGCGCCGCGATCGCTACAGCCCGAAACGCGCGGGCGCATAAGGCGTGGCGTCGAGCATCGCCGGCGTGCCGGCCAGCAGCGATGCCACCAGTTCGCCGGTGGCCGCCGACATGCTCACCCCCAGCATGCCATGACCGGTGGCCAGGCACAGGTTGGTCCAGCGCGTGCTGGGCCCGATGATCGGCACTTCGTCGACGCTCATCGGTCGCCAACCCCACCATTCTTCCAGCAGGCGGCCGCCGGTCGGTTCGCGCAGGTTCGCGGCGGCACCGCGGCGCAACGCATCCAGACGAGTGCGATTGAGCCCGGTGCGGTAGCCGGAAAACTCCATCGTGCTGCCCAGCCGGAATCCGTCGCTCCAGCAGGTGACGCAGACGGATGGCTCGCGCAGGCTCAGCGCGCGGCGAGGCGCCAGCGCGGGACGATCCCAGGTGATCGAGTAACCCTTGCCCGGCTGCATCGGCAGGCGCAGTCCCAGTTGTCGCGCCAGCAGCGGCGACCACGCGCCGAGCGCCAGCACGATGCGCTCACCACGGAACGTTCCGCGAGAAGTGCGCACGCCGGTGATCCGCGTGCCGTCGGTGACGAAGCCTTCGATGCACGCACCGCTTTCGATCGTGCCGCCGCGTTCGAGCACGCGGCGCGCCAACTCGGCCGCGTAGCGGTCCGGTCGCAGCGACGCATCCTGCGGATGCAGCACGCCGCCGGTCACGCCCTGTTTCAGGGCCGGTTCCATCGCCTCGACCTGCGCGCCGTCCAGCCGCTGCACCGCAACGCCGAGTTTCTCCAGCAGCGCCGCATGCCCCTTCTCGTCGGCCTGGCGCAGGCGTTCCGTGCGGTACACGTGCAAGGTGCCCTGTTCGCTGAATTCGCAATCGAGCCCTTCGTCACGCACCAGTTCGCCGAGCAAGCGGCGCGAGCGCTGCAGGATCGCCAGCCGCGCATGGGTCGCGGCATGAAAGTCGCGCCAGTTGCAATGACGCGCGAAGCCCAGCAGCCAGCGCAGCCGCGGCCCGTCCAGGCGCGGATCGAGATACAGCGGCG
>CALCWL010000070.1 GCA_937906285.1 uncultured Rhodanobacter sp.
GCGATCGCCGCGCATCGCGACGGCCAGCTCGACACGGCCGAGGCGCTCTACGGCAAGGTCCTGCAGCGACAGTCCGGACAACCCGACGCGCTGCATTTCCTCGGCGTGCTGTGCCACCAGCGCAACCGCAGTGAGGAAGGCATCCGGCTGATCCGCCTGGCGCTGCGCGCGACTCCGCAGCATGCCGACGCGCACAACAATCTGGGCAACATCCACAAGGAGTGCGGTCAGCTGGCCGAGGCCGAGGCCTGTTACCGGCGCGCACTCGGCCACCAGCCGAGACACCACGATGCGCTGAGCAACCTGGCCCTGGTGCTTGAGGCACAGGGCCGGGTGGACGAGGCCGGCGAGATCTATGCGCGCTTCCTGGCGCAGGAGCCGCAGCTGGGCCACGCGCACTACCTGATGGGCATGTTCCACCGTCGTCACATCAACCGGATCGAAGATGTGGAGGACGCGGTGCGCTGCTTCACGCGCGCATCGCAGCTCGATCCGCAGAACCTGCGCGCGCGTGATGCGCTCGGCGTGTCGTTGTACATGCTCGGCCGCAGCAGCGAGGCGATCGAGGTCTATCGCGACTGGATGGCGCGCGAACCCGACAACCCGGTGCCGCGGCACATGCTGGCCGCGTGCGGCGGCGAGGCGGCGCCTGCGCGCGCGGAGGACGCCTACGTCCGCCAGGTGTTCGACGGCTTCGCTGCCAGCTTCGACGAGATGTTGCTGAAGAACCTCGACTATCGCGCACCACAGGTGCTGGTGGGCGCGCTGGTGGATCGCCTCGGCGCGCCGCAGGCCACGCTGGACGTGCTCGACGCCGGTTGCGGCACCGGCCTGTGCGGACCGCTGATCGGGCCGCATGCGCAGCGCCTGGTGGGCGTGGACCTGTCCGGCGGCATGCTGGAAAAGGCGCGCCAACGCGGGGGTTACGACGAGCTGGTGGAGGCGGAACTGGCCGGGTGGCTGCGCGCGAGCCCGGCCGTATGGGATGTCGTGCTGTCCGCCGACACCCTGATCTATTTCGGCGACCTGGTGCCGGTGCTCTCGGCTGCCAGTCACGCGTTGCGCCCGGGCGGCTGGCTGGCCTTCACGCTCGAGGTGCTGGACGGCGAAGGCGATCGCCTGGAGCTGTCCGCCAGCGGGCGTTATCGGCACACGCGCGAGTGCGTCGAACGCGTGCTGGTCGCTGCCGGATTTCCCGATCCGTCGATCGACATGGATTCACTGCGCAAGGAGTTGGGCAGGCCGGTGGCCGGCTGGGTGGTATTGGCGCAAAAGCCCGCCGCGAGCGGCCATTGAAGGGGAGCGCTGGCGCCACGGGGCGTGCATGGACTCCCCAAACAGGCCAGACGTATGATACCCGGACTGGTTTGCCGGCCCATGCCGTCGGGACCGCTGGGGGAGGACGGACATGCCGCATCAAATGACACTGAAGTCAGATCTCGGTGACAAACTGCAACCAGCAAGCTTTTCCGGCAGCGAACAGCTGGGGCAGCTGTTTTCGTACAACCTCAAGGTGCTGAGCAAGGACGGCGAGGTTGCGCTGCTGCCGTTGCTGGGCAGCTCGATGACGGTCACGTTCGACACCGGCGACTACACCCGGCATTTCAACGGCATCGTGGCGGAGATTTCGCAGACCGGATTCGAGAGCTTTTCCGGCAAGCGCCAGGCGGAATACGCACTGACCCTGGTACCGAAACCCTGGCTGCTGCTGCACAAGATCGATTGCCGCATCTATCTCAAGAAGTCCGTGCCGACGATCGTCAAGGACGTGCTCGCCGAAATCGGCTACAGCGACGTCAAGCTGAGCCTGAGCGGCGACTACCCGGAGCGCGATTACTGCGTGCAGTACCGTGAGAGCTACTTCAACTTCATCAGCCGGCTGATGGAGCAGGAGGGCATCTACTATTTTTTCCAGCATCGCGACGGCGTGCACACGATGGTGCTGGCCGATTCGCTCGGTGCGCACGGGGCCACCGGCGGCTTCGACGAATTGCCGTACCGGCCGCAGACCGGCACCAGCAAGGCGTCCACCGAGCCGGCGATCACCGAGTTCAGCACCGCGCGTTCGGTGCAGACGATCAAGTATTCGCTGACCGACTATGACCCGCTGGACCCGAAAAAGTCGCTGCTGGGGGTCGAGTCGATCAGCAACGCCGACGGCAACCATCGGGTTCCCAAGCTCGATTCGTTCGACTATCCCGGCGACCACCTGACCGCCGCGGCCGGCAAGCATTACGCGCAGGTGCGGCTGGAGGCGATCAACGTCGCGCAGTCGCTTTGCACCGGCGCGACCAACGTCTGCGGCGTGCTGACCGGGGCGCTGTTCAAGCTGGCCAAGTTCCCGCGCGCAGAGTTGAACCAGGAATACCTCGTGGTCGGCTCCACCGTGCACATCGAGAATGCCGCCGAGGTTTCCGGCCAGCAGGGCGGTGACCAGTTCTTCTGCCATTTCTCGGCGATCAGGAGTCGCCAGCCGTTTCGCACCATGCCGACCGCGGTCAAGCCCGGGATCGTCGGCCTGCAGACCGCGGTGGTCTCCGGCAGCGACACCGCCGAAGACATCTCGGTGGACAAGTACGGCCGCATCCAGGTCACGTTCCACTGGAACAAGCCGGACAAGGAAAACTTCCACATCTCCTGCCCGGTGCGCGTGGCCTCCTCGTGGGCCGGCAAGAACTGGGGCGCGGTGAGCATTCCGCGCGTCGGCCAGGAAGTGGTGGTGAGCTTCCTGGAAGGCGACCCGGACCGGCCGCTGGTGATCGGCAGCGTCTACAACGCCGACAACATGCCGCCGTACACGCTGCCCGACAACATGACCCAGAGCGGCATCAAGAGCCGCAGCCACAAGGGCGGCGGAGCGGACGATTTCAACGAGCTTCGCTTCGAGGACAAGAAGGGCAGCGAAGACTTCTTCATGCATGCGCAGAAGGACATGCATGTGGAGGTGGAGAACGACCGCGTCGTGACGGTCGACCACGACGAAAAGATGACCGTCAAGAACGACCAGACCGAGGACATCACCGGCAAGCGCACGACCACGGTGGGCAAGGACGACAAGCTCGACGTCACCGGCAACGGCACCACGGGCATCGGCCAGAAGTTCAAGCTCACTGCGGGCACCGAGATCGAGCTGGTGACCGGTGCGGCGAGCATCGTGATGAAGTCCTCCGGCGCCATCGACATCAAGGGCGTGAACGTCAGCATCAAGGGCGTGAGCGTCAAGATCGACGGCGACGCCACGGTGGCGGCCAAGGCCGGCGCCTCGGCGGAGTTTTCCAGCAGCGGTGCGACCACGGTCAAGGGCACCATGCTGTCGCTCAAGGGCGACGCCATGGCGCAGGTGTCCGGCGGCATCATCATGATCGGCTAGGGGGCGCGCAGATGTCATCCGTGATGCAGGCATCGATCCAGATGGAGTTGTCCGAACCGGCCAGTGCGCTGCTGCGGCCGGAGATGACCGCGCAGACGGCGGTGCAGGCGCTGGTCGATGCCGGCCAGGTGCAGGACGCGCTGAAACTGCTGGCGCGGATGCTGCCCAAGCGCTACGCCGTGGCGTGGCTGTGCCAGTGCGCACGCGACCAGACGCTCGATGCGGAAGACCGCGCCGGCGCCTCGCTGGCCGAGAAGTGGGTGCGCGAACCGAACGAGAGCAACCGCCGCGCGGCGTTCGAGTTCGCCACCGCCGGCGGTTACAAGTCCGCCGGCGCCTGGGTCGCCGCTGCCGCGGGCTGGTCCGGCGGCAGTCTCGCGCCCGCCGCGCAGGAGACGCCGGTGCCCCCGGCCGACCATCTCACGGCGTGCGCGGTGGTGGCCGCGATCAACATGCTGGCGGCGCTGGATGTCGATGCCTTCGCCGCGCGCCGCGCCGCCTTCATCAAACCGGCCTTGAGTCTGCTCAACGGCGACGGCGCAGCGGGAGCCTGAAGCCGGCTGCGCGCGTTCGCGGCTTGCCCGTTGCACCTCGGGACGATACGATGGCGCGGACGGTTTCCGCGCGTCAGTCAGGCTATGCCGGCAGTTCCGGTCACGCGCTTCGCGCGTGGCGGCGACCGACCCACGGGGCCGCGGTTTTTCGCGAACAGTCAGCAGCCAGGCCGGACCGCGTGCCGGGCCCGGTCGGGACATGGACGGAATCCATCGTGCGCGGCGCCGGCTGATTCACCTTGACCAGGGAACACTCGAGCAAACCGATGTCGCAGAGCCTGATCCTCGCCGTTGCCGGTCATCAGGCTGCCCAATTCGGCAGCCGCAGCAGCGGGACGTTCGCGGGCGTCGGCGGCAGCATCGGTCGTTCCGAGGATTGCGACTGGGTGCTC
>CALCWL010000071.1 GCA_937906285.1 uncultured Rhodanobacter sp.
GCACGGCGATGGCAAGACGCGCGCGGGTGCCGAGCGGCTGACGTGGATGCAACGGCGAGTGTGTGGACATGGCGACTCCTCATCGGGGATGTGCCGCCTTGGCGGATGCTTGGCGACGTGGGGCCAGCGTCGCCCCGGAGCGCTCTCCACAGGTGTTATTTTGTCCATGAAATACCACTGATCGTCCAGGATGCGGAAGCAAACCATGGCTACCCTCGACCGCTTGTCGTCACTGATGGAGCGCTTCCACGTGCGGGCGCACCTGTTTCATGCCGGGGCGCTGTGCGGGTTGGCGCAATTCGACGCCCGGCCGGGACGGGGTTTCCTGCACGTGTTGCGACGGGGCGAACTGGTGGTGACGCATCGCCCGCGCAGCGGTGTGCCGCGCCGCATCGAGGTGGCCGAACCGAGCCTGTTGTTCTACCCGCGCCCGCTGGCGCACAGCTTCCACAACCCGCCGGCCGAGGGTTCGGATTTCGTCTGCGCCACGCTCGATTTCGATGGCGGCGCGCAACATCCGCTGGCGCGCGCCTTGCCGTCGCTGCTGGTGCTGCCGCTGCGGGCGGTGGACGGTCTGGAGCACACGCTGGCGCTGCTGTTCGCGGAAGCCGAGCGGGTGCGCTGCGGCCAGCGCCTGCTGGCCGACCGTCTGTTCGACGTGCTGGTGCTGCAACTGCTGCGCTGGCTGCTCGACCATCCCGCAGAGGCGAAACTGCCGCCGGGCATGCTGACCGGCCTGTCGGACCCGAAGCTGGCGCGCACACTGACCGCGATCCACGAGCAGCCCGGCGCAGACTGGTCGCTGGCCGCCATGGCCGAGACCGCCGGCATGTCGCGCAGTGCATTTGCCGCCGCCTTCAAGCAGCACGTCGGCCACACGCCGGTCGAGTACCTCACGCAATGGCGCGTTGCCGTCGCGCAGGCCCTGCTTCGCCAAGGCGCTTCGCTGAAAACGGCGAGCCTGCAGCTCGGCTATCGCAACGCGTCGTCACTGTCGCGGGTTTTCACCCAGTCTGTGGGCATGTCGCCGCGCGCGTGGTTGCGGAATGGGGGAGCTGAAAAAGGCAATGAGCCACGTCTCCCTCAACCCGGTGCCGGGGGTGGACGGTGAGGCTTGAACAGCAGGGGCGACTCGTCAAAGGCGACCCAACCGAACTGATCGCACAGCCGCCGTACCAGCGGGGTGCAGTCCGAGCGACGCGAGCAGTGCGGCGCCAGTGACCGGGTCGCATGCTCACCGGGTCGGGAAAATTCCACCCGGCCCTCGCCCACTTCCCCGGATGCATCCGTAGCGGATGACCAGGTCAAGGCAGGCAGTGCCTGTTCCAGGCAGATGGAAACCTCCTCGGCATCAATGGGCAGCACCGACTCGGCACCGGGATCGGCCGCGGAAAGCGGGAGCTCCGCGGGCTTCAGGAAAATGCATGACTTCGACGTGCAATTCTCGCTCGGCACCCTGCGCGCGGTCCGAGAGGGTCAGTCAAACCCGGGCCAGCTCACCAGGTCTCCTTTATTGGCCTCAACCTGCCATTCCGCCCCTCATCATCCGTCGCGCATTGCCCCCGACACTTTTCTCCCACTTCTTCAAACGAGCGAACGCCGAGGTTTCCCGAGCAACTCGATCAGCCGCAACTCGCACGGCGAGAAATCGTGCCCCCGGCGCTGCGAGATCACGAACGTCAGCGGGCCCATGTGCCAGGCGCGACGCTCAAGCTCGACGAGCGCTCCGCTTGCCAGATCCTCGCTGACCAGGTGCCGTGGCAAGTGTCCCCAGCCGAGGCCGGCCTTGAGCAGGTCGCGTTTGGCGCCCAGGTCGTTGACCAGCCACTGGCGCTTGCCGGCTACACCCTGCTGGCTCTCTTCGGCGCCGGGCTGGTTGTCCGTGACGATGACCTGTATGTATCGGCCAAACTCGTCCACCGGGATGGGTTTGGGTGTCGAAGCGAGCGGATAGGACGGCGCGCATACCGTCACCATCTCCTCCTCGCGCAGCCAGTGGCGTTCGATGGCTTGCGGGTTCACTTCCGGCACGTCGTTGATGGTGACGGCCAGCGCGCACACTTTTTCGAGCACCAGCTTTTCGCCGCCCTGCATGGTGGTGATGCGCAGGTTGATCGCGGCGGTCGGAAACTCTTCCTGCAGCGTGCGCAAGCCGTCGACCAGGTGGGCGCGCGGGAAGTAGGCGTCGACCGCCACCGATACCTGCGGCACGCCGGCCTTGGCGATCGCGCCGGCGCGGTTCTTCATTTCCTCCGTACGCGAGATCACCGCCCGGGCGTCCGGCAGAAGGCTGCGCCCCGCCGCGGTGAGCTGGGCCTTGCGCGTGTTGCGCTCGAACAGCTCGACGTCGAACGCACTCTCCAGCGCCTTGATCGCGTGGCTGATGGCCGACTGCGCGCGCGCGAGCTTGC
>CALCWL010000072.1 GCA_937906285.1 uncultured Rhodanobacter sp.
TTGCCGTTGAACGCGGCGGTGTCCTATCTCACCGACGTGGACGTGCCCGGCCGCGACGCCGCCTGGCGCGTGCGCGTGGCGGCGCTGGCCAGCGATTTCGCCGCCTACCGCTACACCGCCACCTTCAAGCCGCGCGACAAGCCCAAGCCGGCGGAACTGGCCACGCTCGCCTTCGCCGCGGGCGACGAGGCGCAGGTCGCGCTGGAACAGGCTACCGCCATCGCCGAGGGCGTGCGCTTCGCGCGCGAGCTGGCCAACCTGCCGCCGAACATCTGCAACCCCGCCTATATCGCCGCCCAGGCCCAGGCGTTTGCCGACCTGCACGACAAGGTCAGCTGCCAGGTACTGGACGAGACGCAGATGGCCGAGCTGGGCTTCGGCTCGCTGCTCGCGGTGGCGCGCGGCTCGGCCAACAAGCCGCGGCTGATCGCGCTGGAATACAAGGGCGGCAACGAGGACGACAAGCCGTATGCCTTCGTCGGCAAGGGCGTCACCTTCGACTCCGGCGGCATCAGCCTCAAGCCCGGCCCCGGCATGGAGGACATGAAGTTCGACATGGGCGGCGCCGCCGGCGTGCTCGGTGCGTTCGTGGCCGCGGTGAAGATGGGCTTGAAGCGCAACCTGGTCTGCGTGGTGCCCAGCGTGGAGAACATGCCCGGCGGCGACAGCTACCGCCCCAGCGACGTGCTCACCAGCCTCTCCGGCCTCACCATCGAGGTGCTCAATACCGACGCCGAAGGCCGGCTGATCCTGTGCGACGCGCTGACCTGGACGGCCAGGACCTACCAGCCGCACACCATCGTCGACGCGGCCACCCTCACCGGCGCCTGCGTGGTGGCACTGGGCAAGCACGCCAGCGGCCTGATGAGCAAGCACGACGACCTCGCCGCCGAACTGCTCGCCGCCGGCGAGGAAACCCTCGACCGCGCCTGGCGCCTGCCGCTGTGGGACGACTACCAGGTGCAGCTGGAATCGGGTTTCGCCGACGTCGCCAACATCGGCGGCAAGACTGCCGGCGCGATCACCGCCGGCTGCTTCCTGTCGCGCTTCACCGACGGTCAGCGCTGGGCTCACCTCGACATCGCCGGCACCGCGTGGGAAGACGGCCGCAAGGGCATGGCCACCGGCCGGCCGGTGACGCTGCTGGCGCAGTGGCTGTTGAGCCGGGATTCGTGATTCGGGATTCGGGATTCGGAAGAGCGCGGCACGGCGGCTTGTTGCCTTTACTATTCCCTATTCCCTATTCCCGATTCCCAGCCCCATGCGCGCCGACTTCTACCTGATCGCCAACAAGCCGCGCTTCATCGAGCAGCCGCTGCTGCTCGTCTGCGAGTTGGCGAAGCGCGCGTATGCGGCGCAGCAGCCGACGCTGATCCTGGCGCGCGACCACGAACAGGCGCACGACATCGACGAACTGCTGTGGGCGTTCGACGACGACGCGATGATCCCGCACCAGTTGGCCGGCGACGACGACGACGAATACACCGCCGTGCTGATCGTGCCGCCCGGCGTCGACACCCCCGACCGTCCGTTGCTGATCAATCTGCGCGAGCGCTGCCCCGACCAGCCCTGCGAGCGCGTGCTCGAAGTGGTACCCGCCGACCCCGACGCCCGCGACGGCTCGCGCGAACGCTGGCGCGAGTATCAGCGACGCGGTTTCGAAGTGAACAAGTTCGACATGTAACCGCGGCTCGCGGTTGCCCGAGATCCCGGCTGCAACGGCATCCCGATGCGCGCCATGTCATTCCGGCAGCACCGCCTCCGGCGTCGCCAGGACGCGCGCCAGGGCCGTCACCAATTGCTCGCCGCTGACCGGCTTGCGCAGGAAGCCATCCATGCCGGCTTCGCGGGCGAGCGCCTCGTCGCGACCGCCGGAACGCGCAGTGACCGCGATGATCGGCAGGTGGCGGGCGTCGGGTTCGCGCTGGCGGATCAGCCGCGCGATCTGGAAGCCGTCGACGCCGGGCAGGTCCAGGTCCAGCAATACCGCATCGAAGCTGGCGTGGGCCAGCTCGGCCAGGGCGGCCAACCCGTTGACCACGTGCACCACCGCATGGCCTTCGCGCTCGAGCAGGCCGCGGATGACCACCGCCACGATGGTGTCATCCTCCACCAGCAGCAAGCGGTAGCGGCGGTCGGCGCCGGTCGGCGTCGGCGCTTCGTCCGCCGGCTCGGCCAGCGGCAGGCGCACACGGAAGGTGCTGCCGCGGCCCACGCGCGACTCCAGCTCGATGCTGCCGCCCATCATGTCCACCAGCTCGCGGCAGATCGCCAGACCGAGGCCGCTGCCGGCCGCGCGCTGCGGGCCGTCGGCCTGCTCGAAGCGGTGGAACAAGCGCGCCTGGCTGGCCTCGGGAATGCCCGGCCCGGTGTCGCTGATGCCGAACTGCAAACCGTCGGCGGTGCGCTGTGCGCTCAGCACGACGCTGCCGTGCTCGGTGAACTTCAAGGCGTTGTTGGCCAGGTTCAGCAGGATCTGCTTGATCCGCACCGCGTCGCCAAGCAGCTGTGTCGGCAGGTCGTCGCCCAGCGCCAGCTCGAAACGGATGCCCTTGGCGTGGGCCAGCCCCTGCTCCAGCTGCGCCACATCCTGCAACAACTGGTGCGGACTGAACGGCGCCGGCTCCAGCTCCAGCCGACCGGCCTCGATGCGGGCCAGGTCGAGCGCGTCGTTGAGCAGCTTCAGCAGCATGCCGCCGGAGCGTTGCATCGCCTGCGTGTAGTCGTGCTGCTGCCGGTTCAGCGGCGTGCTCAACAGCAGCTCGGCCATGCCCATCACGCCGGTCATCGGCGTGCGGATCTCGTGGCTCAAGGTGGCCAGAAACTGTGTCTTGGCCGCGCTGGCGGACTCGGCCATCTGCCGCTGCTGCTCGGCCAGCTGGATCTGATGGCGTTGCGCCAGGCGTCGGCGCCAGGCATGCAGGATCAGCGCCGCCAGCGCCGCACCCAGCAACACGTAGATGGCCCATGCCCACCAGCGCCGCCACGGCGGCGCCTCGACGTGGATGCGCAGCGGCGTGGCCAGGCGCACCCACAGGCCGTCGGCGCCGGCGGCCTTCACGTCGAGCGTGTAGTCGCCGGCACCCAGCCCGCTGAAATCGCGCTCGCCGCGGTTGCCGGTGTCCACCCAGTCGCTGTCGAAGCCGTGCAGCCGGAAGCGGTAGCGGTTGGCGGACGGCGCAATGTAGGAAAACACCCGCGCCTCGATCGCGAGCTGGCTGTCGTGCCAGTCCATGTGCAGGGGCGGCGTGCCGATCGGCAGTACCTGGGTGGCGCCGCGATGACGCACCCGGGCCTGGGTGAGCGCCATCTGCGGCACGCTGGTCTGCCGGTTGCTGCGGTCGGGGTTGAACGCCACCACGCCGCCCAGGGTGGCGGCGTAGATGTAGCCGCTGGGCATCCGCGCGTAGCCGCGGAAGAACTCGCCGTTGGTCAGGCCGTCCTGCAGGCCGAACGAACGGAATGCGCCGGTGTCCGGTTCGAACCGCCACAGGCCGTCGTGGCCGAACACCCAGACCCGGCCGGCGGCATCGACCCGCAGGTCGGTGACGCTGACCGACGGCCAGCCATGCGCCGCATCGACCCGGCGATCGGCCACGATGCCGCCTTCGCGCCGGCGGTAGTGGACCAGCCCGTCGGCATTGGCCATCCACAGTCCGTCGGCGGTGAAGTCGAAGGCGTCGACGGATTGCCCGGCCGGTCCACCCGGCACCATCACGAAACGATCCCGCGCCGCGTCCAGCCACATCATGCCGCCGTCGCTGGCGTACCAGAACACGCCATCGCGCAGGGTCATCTGGCTACCCCAGCGCACCTTGTCGCTGGAGCCGTCCATCGGCACCGGCTGGATCGCCAGCGTCTCCGGGTCGATGCGGAACAGGCCCTGGCCGAAGGTGCGCGCATACATCTGGCCGTCCGGCCCGGACTCGACCTCCAGCGGCCGCTGCAGCAGCGCGCCCGCCGGGTCGACCCGGTCGAGCCGCCCGTCGGTATCGCGGTACAGCGCGCCCTGCACCACCACCCACAAGCGCTGCTTCGCGTCCTCGGTCAGGCCGACCACGTCGCCGCGCAGGCCCGACAACACGTGCTCGACCGCGCCGGTCACGGGATCGAGCCGGTCGACCCGGCCGCCGCGCTGGCCCACCCAGACGTGGCGACCGTCCTTGCCGCGCGCCATCGTGGTGGCGATCGCGTCGCGCAAGCTGGCGGGGTCGTCCGGCACATGAGTGAAGCGGCTGAAGTGGTTCCATCCCGGCGCAAGGTAGGCCACGCCGCCATCGAACAGCGCGGCCCACAGGCCGCCTTCGCGATCCACCATCAGCTGCCACACCCACGCGCCCGGCAGATTGCCGTAGAGCACCGGCTGGTTGGTCACCGCCGTCACCGGCCCATCGGCGCGCGCCTGCAGGAACAGCCCCTTTTGCGTGCCGACCCACAAGCGCCCGGCGCTGTCGCGCACGCTGCTCATCACATTGGTGTCGGGAATCACGCCGACGCCGAAGCGACGCGCGATGCCGTCCGCGCCGACGATCCACAGGCCGTCGGTGGCGGCGATGCGCACCTCGTCGCCGCTGCCATCGATGCGCCACGCGTCGATGCTCTGCTGCGGCTCGGTCGACGGCACGCGGCGGATCGTGCCGTCCGCCTTGCGCACGAACACACCGTGGCTGCTGCCGATCCACAATCGGCCGCGCCCGTCCACATACAGCGCGGCGACGGTGCCGACCGCCGCTGGCGTGGCCCCGAGCTGCGGGTCGACCACGTGCTCGAAGCCGCGCTCGTCCGGGTGCATGCGGTCAAGGCCGCCGGCGCTGCCTATCCACAAGCTGCCGTCCGCGGTTTGCGCGATGGCCCAGACCCGGTCGCTGGACAGGCTGTCGGGGTCGGCGCGATCGTGCCCCCAGTGCCGGAAGCTGTCGCCGGCTTCCTCGTAGCGGTTCAGGCCCGCGTTCAGGCCGGCGGCCCACAGGCGCCCGCGGCGATCGACCATCAGCGTGGCGATGCCGTTGGCGTACAGCGAGCCCGGATCGTTCTCGGCGTGCCGGAACACCGTGAAACCGACGCCGTCGAAACGCGCCAGGCCGCCTTTGGTACCGAACCAGATCGCGCCTTTGCGATCCTGCGCCACGGCGTAGACATTGGTGCTGGGCAAGCCGTCCGAGGTGTCGTAGCGGCGAAACTGCGGCGTCGGCAACGGATCGGCCCGACTCGCGGCAGTCGGGATGGCCGGCCCACCCGCGACGGGTGCGGCCAGCCCGAGGGCCAGGGTCAGCAAGGCTGCCGAAAACATTCAGATGTCCCCTTCGGGTTTCCTCGCCGGCCTGTACCGCGCTGCATGCGAGCGATGCGCCATGGTGGCCTGCCCCGTCCCGGCCAATGATGCCAAAGCCCCACAGCCAGCGCGAGCATCGCCTCCCGCGGTTCAGGCCGTGGCATCGCTCGCCGAGGTGAGGATCCGGGCCAGCGCACCGGCCAGTTGTTCGCCGCTGACCGGCTTGCGCAGGAAGCCATCCATGCCGGCCTCGCGGGCGCGAGCCTCGTCGCGGCCGCCGGAGCGCGCGGTGACCGCGATGATCGGCAGGTGGCGGGCGTCGGGTTCGCGCTGGCGGATCAGCCGCGCGACTTGGAAGCCGTCGACGCCGGGCAGGTCCAGGTCCAGCAGCACCGCCTCGAAGCTGGCGTGGGCCAGCTCGGCCAGCGCGGCCAGCCCGTTGATCACGTGCACCACGTGGTGGCCTTCGCGCTCCAGCAGGCCGCGGATGACCGCCGCCACGATGGTGTCGTCTTCCACCAGCAGCAGGCGATGGCTGCCGCCGCCGGCGAGCGGCGCCGGCATCGGCGCCGGCTCGGCGGGTTCGGCCAGCGGCAGGCGCACGCGGAAGGTGCTGCCATGGCCCACGCGCGATTCCAGCTCGATGCTGCCGCCCATCATGTCCACCAGCTCGCGGCAGATCGCCAGGCCCAGGCCGCTGCCGGCTGCACGCTGCGGGCCATCGGCCTGCTCGAAGCGCTGGAACAATCGCGCCTGGCTGGCCTCGGGAATGCCCGGCCCGGTGTCGCTGATGCCGAACTGCAAACCGTCGGCGATGCGTTCGCCGCGCAAGGTCACGTGGCCGCGCTCGGTGAACTTGAGCGCGTTGTTGGCCAGGTTCAGCAGCACCTGCTTGATGCGCACCGCGTCGCCGACGACCTGCACGGGGAGGTCGTCGGCCACTTCCAGCACGAAGCGGATGCCACGCGCGTGCGCCAGGCCCTGTTCCAGCTGCGCCACGTCCTCCAGCAACTGACGCGGGCTGAACGGCGCCGGCTCCAGCTCCAGCCGACCGGCCTCGATCCGGGCCAGGTCGAGCGCATCGTTGAGCAGTTTCAGCAGCATGCCGCCGGAGCGCTGCATCGCGCGGGTGTAGTCGTGCTGCAGCGGGTCCAGCCGCGTGCTCAGCAACAATTCGGCCATGCCCATCACGCCGGTCATCGGCGTGCGGATCTCGTGGCTCAAGGTGGCCAGAAACTGTGTCTTGGCCGCGCTGGCGGACTCGGCCATCTGCCGCTGCTGCTCGGCCAGCTGGATCTGATGGCGTTGCGCCAGGCGTCGGCGCCAGGCATGCAGGATCAGCGCCGCCAGCGCCGCACCCAGCAACACGTAGATGGCCCATGCCCACCAGCGCCGCCACGGCGGCGCCTCGACGTGGATGCGCAGCGGCGTGGCCAGGCGCACCCACAGGCCGTCGGCGCCGGCGGCCTTCACGTCGAGCGTGTAGTCGCCGGCACCCAGCCCGCTGAAATCGCGCTCGCCGCGGTTGCCGGTGTCCACCCAGTCGCTGTCGAAGCCGTGCAGCCGGAAGCGGTAGCGGTTGGCGGACGGCGCAATGTAGGAAAACACCCGCGCCTCGATCGCGAGCTGGCTGTCGTGCCAGTCCATGTGCAGGGGCGGCGTGCCGATCGGCAGTACCTGGGTGGCGCCGCGATGACGCACCCGGGCCTGGGTGAGCGCCATCTGCGGCACGCTGGTCTGCCGGTTGCTGCGGTCGGGGTTGAACGCCACCACGCCGCCCAGGGTGGCGGCGTAGATGTAGCCGCTGGGCATCCGCGCGTAGCCGCGGAAGAACTCGCCGTTGGTCAGGCCGTCCTGCAGGCCGAACGAACGGAATGCGCCGGTGTCCGGTTCGAACCGCCACAGGCCGTCGTGGCCGAACACCCAGACCCGGCCGGCGGCATCGACCCGCAGGTCGGTGACGCTGACCGACGGCCAGCCATGCGCCGCATCGACCCGGCGATCGGCCACGATGCCGCCTTCGCGCCGGCGGTAGTGGACCAGCCCGTCGGCATTGGCCATCCACAGTCCGTCGGCGGTGAAGTCGAAGGCGTCGACGGATTGCCCGGCCGGTCCACCCGGCACCATCACGAAACGATCCCGCGCCGCGTCCAGCCACATCATGCCGCCGTCGCTGGCGTACCAGAACACGCCATCGCGCAGGGTCATCTGGCTACCCCAGCGCACCTTGTCGCTGGAGCCGTCCATCGGCACCGGCTGGATCGCCAGCGTCTCCGGGTCGATGCGGAACAGGCCCTGGCCGAAGGTGCGCGCATACATCTGGCCGTCCGGCCCGGACTCGACCTCCAGCGGCCGCTGCAGCAGCGCGCCCGCCGGGTCGACCCGGTCGAGCCGCCCGTCGGTATCGCGGTACAGCGCGCCCTGCACCACCACCCACAAGCGCTGCTTCGCGTCCTCGGTCAGGCCGACCACGTCGCCGCGCAGGCCCGACAACACGTGCTCGACCGCGCCGGTCACGGGATCGAGCCGGTCGACCCGGCCGCCGCGCTGGCCCACCCAGACGTGGCGACCGTCCTTGCCGCGCGCCATCGTGGTGGCGATCGCGTCGCGCAAGCTGGCGGGGTCGTCCGGCACATGAGTGAAGCGGCTGAAGTGGTTCCATCCCGGCGCAAGGTAGGCCACGCCGCCATCGAACAGCGCGGCCCACAGGCCGCCTTCGCGATCCACCATCAGCTGCCACACCCACGCGCCCGGCAGATTGCCGTAGAGCACCGGCTGGTTGGTCACCGCCGTCACCGGCCCATCGGCGCGCGCCTGCAGGAACAGCCCCTTTTGCGTGCCGACCCACAAGCGCCCGGCGCTGTCGCGCACGCTGCTCATCACATTGGTGTCGGGAATCACGCCGACGCCGAAGCGACGCGCGATGCCGTCCGCGCCGACGATCCACAGGCCGTCGGTGGCGGCGATGCGCACCTCGTCGCCGCTGCCATCGATGCGCCACGCGTCGATGCTCTGCTGCGGCTCGGTCGACGGCACGCGGCGGATCGTGCCGTCCGCCTTGCGCACGAACACACCGTGGCTGCTGCCGATCCACAATCGGCCGCGCCCGTCCACATACAGCGCGGCGACGGTGCCGACCGCCGCTGGCGTGGCCCCGAGCTGCGGGTCGACCACGTGCTCGAAGCCGCGCTCGTCCGGGTGCATGCGGTCAAGGCCGCCGGCGCTGCCTATCCACAAGCTGCCGTCCGCGGTTTGCGCGATGGCCCAGACCCGGTCGCTGGACAGGCTGTCGGGGTCGGCGCGATCGTGCCCCCAGTGCCGGAAGCTGTCGCCGGCTTCCTCGTAGCGGTTCAGGCCCGCGTTCAGGCCGGCGGCCCACAGGCGCCCGCGGCGATCGACCATCAGCGTGGCGATGCCGTTGGCGTACAGCGAGCCCGGATCGTTCTCGGCGTGCCGGAACACCGTGAAACCGACGCCGTCGAAACGCGCCAGGCCGCCTTTGGTACCGAACCAGATCGCGCCTTTGCGATCCTGCGCCACGGCGTAGACATTGGTGCTGGGCAAGCCGTCCGAGGTGTCGTAGCGGCGAAACTGCGGCGTCGGCAACGGATCGGCCCGACTCGCGGCAGTCGGGATGGCCGGCCCACCCGCGACGGGTGCGGCCAGCCCGAGGGCCAGGGTCAGCAAGGCTGCCGAAAACATTCAGATGTCCCCTTCGGGTTTCCTCGCCGGCCTGTACCGCGCTGCATGCGAGCGATGCGCCATGGTGGCCTGCCCCGTCCCGGCCAATGATGCCAAAGCCCCACAGCCAGCGCGAGCATCGCCTCCCGCGGTTCAGGCCGTGGCATCGCTCGCCGAGGTGAGGATCCGGGCCAGCGCACCGGCCAGTTGTTCGCCGCTGACCGGCTTGCGCAGGAAGCCATCCATGCCGGCCTCGCGGGCGCGAGCCTCGTCGCGGCCGCCGGAGCGCGCGGTGACCGCGATGATCGGCAGGTGGCGGGCGTCGGGTTCGCGCTGGCGGATCAGCC